>JAYPBG010000335.1:0-4159 GCA_038124075.1 Gammaproteobacteria bacterium | reverse complement strand
ACGCATAATTCCTCCAAGCACTTTTGTCAGCATACGGCCAAATTCAACGGTCAATTTAGCTGCTTGAACCACCAACCAAGCGAGAAAGTCAAGAAGCGACAGTGTAGCAATAAAAGTGACACCGACCAGGACCTCAGCGGTTCGAATCAATTTTTTCAACAGGTAAAGTATGGCATTGAGAAGTGATGCGCTGCCCGCTACACCATATTTTATTGCGCTTTCAAAGAAACCGAGATCCTTATGGGCTATAGGGTCGGTTGATCGTGCGATGCCTCTCCAACTCCCCGCTCTCTTGGAGCCGGCTAGGTAAGACTCTTTCATTCGGTGGGCAGCAGGCCCTATTAAAGTTTGCCGACCAATGCAGAAGCCCCCTTCCGTATGCACAAAGGGCCAACAGGGGACTATAGTCACTTTCCCCTGCCTCAACGCATTCTTTAAATCACAACCATAACCAACACGTGGACTGCCGAACGTATAGAGGTTTACATTGAACCCCTGCCTGCATAGATACTCCGCATTCAATGTAGCTAAGGCACCTCCCAGGCTGTGGCCCACACAGTGCACGGTATTAACTGTGCGTTTTATTGCATTAGCGAAATGCTTTAAGTCGGAATGATATGTCCTATGGGTATCAACAAACCCTGAGTGAGCTGAGCTTCCCATGACAGACGCTGAAGGCTTTGCCCATAGGTCGGTCAACACATCGGGTAGGATATCGGTACCTCGAGTGGCGATGATCGCTTGGTCGGATGCTCTACCCTCACCTATAGCAAAGTAACCAAACTCAGTTGGGGTTTTTCTAGCCTTTTCCACCAAAAATCTCTGGATGGCTAGCGTTGGGGTATGCACATCATCGTAGCCACTGCTCGCCATAAACGAGTGAACGGCGTCAAAGCCTCCACCCTCCCTCTCTATTTTTCCTAATCCAGTGAGCTGGCTGCGATCACTCTTGTCTTGGGGCAAACCCCCTTCCGTGCGAACATCATATACCGCTAATGCTAAACGTGCCGCCTCAGTAGGCGATAATAGATTTCCCATAATCAACTGCTCTAACGTAATGTACACATACCGTAGTAGGTAAAATCTTCTGTAATGTCGTGAGACCTGGTCTCTGCTTGAATCTCACACAAAAGATTGAGGGGCCTCCCTTCTCGTTCACCATTCATCTCGTAGTCATGCTTGGTATAGCGCCAAGCGAGGTATGTTTTGCCCTCGAACTCAATGTGAATCTTCTGCTTAATCACGGGTTCGTGAGGCAGAAACTTCCAAAGCAACGCTTTGGTGGTTCTCTCGGGTAGCGCAAAAACACCTGCGGATGTAGTGACGACTGCATCTTCAAAGCTCGACTCTTTCCAGTGCAGAGTTCTTTTGACGACAGCCCCCTCAACCGGCTCCCCATTGTTGACTACAACGCCCTCCATAGGTGAAGCGAGTATAAAATTCCAACCAATACCACCCATTGCATAAGCTCCTTGAACAATAGCAATAAACAAAAAAGTAAACATAACTAGCACTGCAGCCGAATAGCGATACCTACCCAAAGCAGACCCTCCTACCTGTTAATACCTACCTACCCATCCCGATTAATTGAGTTGAAAACAACACGGAAAAGCGTCGCATATTCTATCCAGGAATAGTGAAAGAACATACTATAAACCCAAATGTTTCTCCGCTGTATGTGATACTTCACGGAAAAAGTAGCACTATTACACAAAGTGAGAATAGAAGTGAGAATAGGACACCCATAAAAATAGGGAAAGTGAGAATAGAAGTGAGAATAGGACACCCATAAAAATAGCGCTCTTTTTGGATGTCCTCATCTTACTCTTACTACTGCTTGATATTTTGGGTGTCCTTGCCTCATTGCCTCATTGCTTGGGTGTCCTTGCCTCATCTTGGGTGTCCTTGCCTCACCTGTTGCCTCACCTGTTGCCTCACCTGCCCTTATCTTACACCTCCCATTCAATTCCCAGTTGTCAAGCCAAAATTTTCCTTTTAATATCTAATGATACGTTATAACATATCAAAGGATCATGGTTTTTCACATGAACAACTTAAACAGAGCTTCTTGGCAGCAGGGACTATTAACATGCAACAACCAAATCGTCTTCCAGTAACCGTACTTTCGGGATTTCTGGGCGCAGGGAAAACCACCGTACTAGGTCATATTTTAAACAATCGCGAGGGTAAAAAGGTCGCTGTTATTGTGAACGATATGAGTGATATCAATATAGATTCGGCGATTGTACAAAACGAAGTCTCTCTAAACCGCAGCGAAGAATAGCTCGTTGAGATGAGCAAGGGATGTATGTGCTGCACCCTGCGTGAAGATCTCTTATTCGAAGTCGGAAATTTAGCCAAGAATGGTAAGTTTGACTACCTAGTGGTTGAATCCACGGGCATCTCCGAACCTCTGCCAGTGGCAGAAACCTTTACCTTCGCTGATGAAAATGGCGTTTCTCTCTCTGATGTGGCCCGGTTAGATACGATGGTAACCGTAGTTGATGCCGTTAATTTTCTTCAAGACTACAATGAAGCTCAATCCCTTAAAGATGCAGGGGAGTCATTGGGCGAGGAAGATGAACGCAGCGTAGCAGATTTATTGGTTGACCAAGTTGAGTTTGCTGATGTAATTCTCATCAGCAAAATAGACCTCGTTCAACCCAGCGATGTTGAACGTCTAACAGCGATTTTAAAAACGCTCAACACCACCGCCCGCCTGGTTCCGATTGAGAACGGTCAAGTGGATATTGATGCTGTTCTGAATACTCAACTATTTGATTTTGAAAAAGCACAACAAGCACCCGGATGGCTTAAAGAGATGCGGGGCGAACATGTTCCTGAAACCGAAGAGTATGGCATAGGCAGTTTTAGCTATGTTGCTCGCCGCCCTTTCCACCCTCAAAAATTTTATGATTTTCTTCATAACATACAGAGCTTTGGGAAGCTGATTCGCTCTAAAGGCTACTTCTGGTTAGCCACACGTCCAGAATTTGCTGGACAATGGAGCCAAGCTGGGGGTATGGCCCGTCACGGCTTTGCAGGCATGTTTTGGAAATCAATTCCAAAAGAGGAGTGGCCCCAAGATAAAGATTACCTAGAATCCATTCAAAAACTATGGGTTGAACCTTTCGGTGATATGCGCCAGGAGTTGGTATTTATTGGCCAGGGTTTAGATAAAGAAAAAATGACACAAGCGCTAGACCACTGTTTGCTGACAGAGGATGACCTGCACAAAGGCAAAAAATATTGGGAGAGCCTCAGCGACCCCTTCCCAACGTGGAGGGAAAGCGCATGAACCCAACGGCCACTAAGAAGTCCGCGACCTCACTCAGTCATGTGATACGACAGTCAATCACAGGTCAAGAACCTGATGTTTTAACAAACATTTATCGTGACGATACAAATATAACCATTTGGCAACGGCCGCTTTCTGTGCAACTTATACGCGCTGCCAAACAGCTCCTCATCAACAAACCTAACTTTAAAAGTGCAATGGTCGTTTCAACCAAAAACAGACAAGAGCACTTAAATGAAGCTTTCGGAGCTCACGAAGAGTACAGAGTGTTGAGTGAAGATATATCCAAGCTAGTAGACATGTTTTGCTGCCTATTTGATTTGAAAGAAGTAGGTCTAAGAATCACAGCATTAGATCATGCCATGTGCCCTAAGTTTCATGTTGATCAAGTCCCCTGCCGGCTTGTCACCACTTATTATGGCATTGCTACACAATGGTTAGATCACCGCAGTGTTGATCGATCTAAACTGGGCGCCGGTAGCGGTAAAAAGTCAGATCAGGCGTCGGGCCTTTATAAAGATCTGAAAGATATCCATGAATTAAAGCCAGGAGACGTTGCGCTTCTTAAAGGCGAAGCCTGGAAAGGGAACGAGAATGCAGGGCTGGTTCACAGGTCACCGGCTGTATCATCCAGCGCATTACGATTACTCTGCACGCTCGACTTTGTAAATTAAATAAGCCTAGGTGATCGTGGCACCTGACACCTATACACTCTAAAGAGACCATAGCGTATGAAACGAATAACACAGACACTCATTTTAATTTTAAGTTCAATGGGATCACCCGCATGGGCCGTGATGAACGTATTTACTTGTGAACCCGAGTGGAAAGCTTTGGTTGAAACGCTGGGTGGACAACATG
>JAYPBG010000334.1:2206-4165 GCA_038124075.1 Gammaproteobacteria bacterium | reverse complement strand
CTCCCTGATCAAAGCAAAACTCAAGGAAACGGGCGCTGTATTGGCCGGCGAGATGAGTGGTCATATATTCTTTAACGATCGCTGGTACGGCTTTGATGATGCGCTCTACTCGGCCGCGCGACTGCTGGAGATCATCTCCATGGAGTCCCTGACTACGGATGAGATGTTTAATGAGTTTCCCATCAAAGAGAGCACACCAGAGCTGAACATTGCCGTAGCCGAGGAGAGAAAATTCAAGATTGTCGAGCAGCTGAAAAGTACCGGCAACTTTGGCAACGGTAAAGTAACCGATATTGACGGCATTCGGGTCGACTATAACGACGCCTGGGGACTTCTGCGCGCCTCTAATACAACCCCCATGCTTGTGGCACGCTTCGAAGGCGATACACCTGAAGCACTTGAAAAGGTCAAATCCACCTTTAGAAACAGCCTACAAAGCGTTGATTCTGGTTTAGATATTCCATTCTAGTGGGAGCGAAACGTCGTTATGTCTTTAGATCAAGATACTTCTCTGAAAATTGCTGAAATTCTCACTCAAGCACTGCCTTACATACAGCGCTTTTCTGGCAAAACCATTGTTGTAAAATACGGTGGTAACGCCATGGTGGATCAAGCACTTAAGAACAGTTTTGCACGCGACATCGTGCTTATGAAGCTGGTCGGGATCAACCCGATTGTGGTGCACGGCGGCGGCCCGCAGATTGGGCAGATACTCACCAAACTGGGCAAGGAGAGCACCTTTGTCGAAGGCATGCGCGTCACAGACAGCGAAACCATGGATGTTGTTGAAATGGTGCTCGGCGGACTGGTCAACAAAGAGATTGTAAACTTAATCAACCATCATGGCGGGCGGGCTGTCGGCCTAACAGGCAAAGACGGTCCGTTGATTCAAGCCAAGAAGCTGACCGTTTCACGCGAATCCCCCGAACTGGACGCGCCAGAGATCATCGATATTGGTCATGTAGGTGAAGTAGAAACGGTGCATACAGAGCTGCTTTCCATGCTGGTACAGAGCGATTTTATACCCGTGATTGCACCCATTGGCGTTGGCGCCGATGGTGCATCCTACAACATCAATGCCGATCTTGTAGCTGGGAAAGTCGCTGAAGTGATCACCAGCGAAAAGCTCATTTTACTGACCAACACCGCTGGACTGAAAAACAAGCAAGATGACGTACTCACCGGTTTAACACCCAACGAAGTGGATGAGCTGATCGCTGATGGCACCATCTACGGCGGCATGCTGCCTAAAATTCGTTGCGCCTTAAGCGCCGTAGCGGCCGGCGTCACCTCAGCACACATTATTGATGGCCGAGTCCCGCATTCCGTCATACTGGAAGTCTTAACCGACCAAGGGATAGGCACTCTTATTAAAAGGGCCTAACCCGAAAAACGAAGAAGAGGCGGCTATTTTTTAGAGTCATCCTTTTTTAAAGCAGTGCCACGCAGCTCTTTAAGCCGTTCGATGTCCGCTGCATAATCCAGGTAAACCGCCTCTTTTTCAGCCTCTTTTATCTTAACAAACCTGAACGCCTCATCTAGCTGAGCCTGTATGCCATCCAGCGCTACATACACCTCTTCGGGCACTTGATTTCCGACCCGCTCATATTCTGCCGCTTTTTTCTGCTGATCCTCATAATCCAAATTGAGGCGCAAAATATTACCTTTTGTAATATCGATAATGACATCCAATGCAGCCAATTTGCGATCACGGGCCCGCTCAGCATCCACAGGGGAGCTGAATGTTTTCAACAAGATAATATCTTTTTGACGTCGCTCTTTTGCTCTTTTGGCCCGTCTCATCGCCTCGGACTCAGCGGCCTCCTGCGATTGAATCTCCTTCTCACTCAATGAGCGCTCCACCCTCTCAATCACCTGGCCATAGCGATCAATCACCTCATAGCCATATTGAACATTCTCTGGAGGAATGGAAGTTTTATCCGATACAAGATAATCATG
>JAYPBG010000334.1:0-2196 GCA_038124075.1 Gammaproteobacteria bacterium | reverse complement strand
CTCGTATGGGTCGATCCAGAGGATTGAGCAAACAGAGGCTCAATACCCCATGAGTGCTCATCCAATATCGGCAGAACCACACAGAAGCACGCCATTACGAAAAAAACCCACTTTCTCATCTGGAAGTAGAACTCCATCCAACTCATCTGGATAAAATACGGACAAACCTTTACAAAAAACGAACAAGATCAGCACAAAAGCGTGCCGCGCCATCATCAGGCAGCCGCAAGATTTTACAGCAGCATTACAGCAGCCCTAAAGACGCCCAATTAAGAGTTTAGCCTATGCGCTTAAGAAACGTTGCGACCCTCGTCACGATGATTGGAGGCCATATTGATGTCGATAGGCTTTAATTGCATCCAGTTTAGGCTGCAGCTGCTCACTTTGGGCAACATAATCAATTAAGCCCTCCAGGTTCACAACACTCCTTACGGGTATGCCAAATGACTGCTCAACCTCTTGCACGGCGGACACCGCCTTTTGCCCACACTCCTGCCTATCCAACGCCAACATGCACCCAACAACTTCGCACTCGCTCTGCGTCGAGAGCAACTGCATCACCTCTCGAATAGCGGTGCCCGCCGTTATCACATCATCTAGAATCACAATGCGTCCCTTCAGAGCCCCTCCCACAAACTGCCCACCCTCACCATGCTGCTTCCGCTCTTTTCGATTAAAAGCAAAAGGCACATCGCGCCCGCTCTTTTGAGCGCAGGCGATCGATGCAGCAGAGACGAGAGGAATGCCTTTATAAGCAGGCCCAAAGAGAAGATCGAATTCAGGCATGTGCTCAAAGAGGGCTGCTGCATAACATTCAGCCAGCACCCCCATAGATTGCCCTGAACTGAATAGGCCCGCATTGAAGAAGTAGGGGCTCACCCGGCCAGACTTGAGCACAAACTCACCAAACTTAAGGGCTCCGACCTTCAATGCTTCATCCAAAAAGCGTTTTTGATAGCTCTTCATCACCAATTTAAAACCTCTTGCTGCAAACTAACCAACTGCTCAATACCTTTGGTTGCAAGATCCATCATTGCATCAGCCTCCTCTTTGCTAAACGGTTCGCCTTCTGCCGTGCCTTGCATCTCAACAAAGCCACCATGCTGCGTCATAACCACATTCATATCGGTCTCCGCATTGGAATCTTCCGGATAATCAAGATCGAGCACCGGCTGCCCTTTATAAATACCAACAGAAACGGCCGCAACCAAACGCTTCAGAGGATCCTCTTTCAATGCTTTTTTATTTAGCAGGTGTGTTAATGCATCGACCAGCGCTACACAACCGCCGGTAATAGACGCTGTTCGGGTTCCACCGTCCGCTTGAATGACATCACAATCCACGGTAATCGTATTTTCACCCAGCTTTTTTAAGTCCACTGCCGCACGGAGTGCCCGCGCAATCAAACGCTGGATCTCCTGCGTTCTCCCCGTCTGCTTGCCTCTTGCGGCTTCTCGTCCCATACGCTCATTGGTCGATCTTGGCAACATGCCATATTCTGCCGTGACCCAACCGCGGCCTGTTCCCTTTAAGAAACGAGGCACGCTCTCATCGACACTGGCTGTACAGATCACCTTTGTATGACCAAACTCCACTAGGACAGAACCCTCTGCGTGCTGGGTATATTGCCGAGTTATTTTCACGGTTCGCAGTTCATCTAAGGCACGTCCACTTGGGCGCATAAGTCTCTCCTTTAATTAAGTCATTAATCGATCATTTACACTGTTTTAATCAAATAGTGCTCGCTTGCACTGGCAGCTGCGCTAAAGTTGGTATACCTTACCACTGCAAGCCAAAGAACCCAAATAGACACCGCTCAAAACGTAAGAGTAAATCGATGATTAAAAGTATGACCGCCTTCGGACGCACCGAAGCACACATTTCAGATGGCCATATCATTTGGGAGGTTCGGTCCGTCAACCACCGCTACCTCGAACCCAGCTTTCGTTTGCCCGAAGAGCTGCGACGCCTTGAACCTGCACTCAGGGAGCGGCTTCGCAAACAGATAAGCCGGGGAAAGGTGGACATCAGCCTGAAATTCAAACACGAGGCATCAACACAGAAACCTCTTACGTTAAATCGCCCCCTGATCGAACAGCTGATTAAAGCGGCAGAAGAGGTGCGCTCACTGACGCAGCATGCAACTGAAATCAACCCTACAGACTTATTGACCTGGCCTAATACACTGATCCCACC
>JAYPBG010000333.1:2494-4189 GCA_038124075.1 Gammaproteobacteria bacterium | reverse complement strand
CATAACCAAGCCTTCCTGTGTTCCACAGTCATGTTCTGTAATCACAAGATCTTGCGCCACATCAACTAAACGGCGCGTCAAATAACCTGAGTTAGCCGTTTTAAGTGCCGTATCCGCCAAACCTTTACGTGCACCGTGCGTTGAAATGAAGTACTGCATTACCGTCAACCCTTCGCGGAAATTTGCAGTAATAGGTGTTTCGATAATAGAGCCATCGGGTTTTGCCATCAAACCACGCATCCCAGCTAACTGACGAATCTGTGCTGCAGAGCCCCTTGCTCCTGAGTCAGCCATCATGTATATAGAATTAAACGAATCCTGCTTAACCTCTTTACCCTCTCGATCGACAACCAAGTCGGTTTTTAAGTTATCCATCATCGCTTTCGATATTTGATCGTTTGCACGCGACCATATATCGATAACCTTATTATACCGCTCCCCTTGAGTCAGTAGACCCGAGGCAAACTGCTCCTCAATCTCCTTAACCTCTGCCTCTGCAGCCCCCAATAGGGTTGCTTTTGCCTCTGGCACCTCCATATCCTCAATTCCCACGGACGCACCCGACATGGTGGCATAGTGAAAGCCGAGATACATGAGCTTATCAGCAAAAATGACCGTCGACTTTAAGCCCAACCTTCGATAGCAGGAGTTGATCAACCTGGAGATCGTCTTCTTGGTCATGGCTTCATTAATAATTGAAAAGGGAAGGCCGTCAGGTACAACATCCCACAAAAGAACCCGCCCCACGGTGGTATCAACTATTTTAGAATCTTCATCAACCATCAGCCCATCATCTGATACACTCTTTTCATAGATCCGCACTTTTACACGAGCATGGATATCTACAGCTCCGTTAGCTAATGCTCTCAGAGCTTCTTTGTGATCAATAAAAGCCGTACCTTCACCTGTCGCATTAATTTTTTCACGCGTAATGTAATAAAGACCAAGAACAACATCCTGCGTCGGCACAATGATTGGTTCACCATTCGCAGGCGACAAAATATTATTTGTCGACATCATTAGAGCTCGCGATTCCAGTTGCGCCTCCAGCGTCAATGGAACGTGAACAGCCATTTGGTCACCATCAAAATCTGCGTTATAGGCAACACACACCAACGGATGAAGCTGAATGGCTTTACCTTCGATCAACACAGGCTCAAACGCTTGTATACCCAATCTATGCAAAGTGGGAGCTCGGTTTAAGAGGACAGGATGCTCTCGGATTACTTCAGCTAAGATATCCCATACTTCCGGCGTCTCACGCTCAACCATCTTTTTCGCAGCCTTTATTGTGGTCGCCAAACCACGCATTTCAAGCTTTGCAAAAATAAATGGCTTAAAGAGCTCTAACGCCATTTTCTTGGGTAAACCACACTCATGAAGTTTCAGCGTAGGGCCAACCACAATGACCGAACGGCCAGAGTAGTCAACACGCTTTCCTAAAAGGTTCTGACGGAAACGACCTTGCTTACCCTTAATCATGTCCGCAAGAGATTTCAAAGGTCGCTTATTAGACCCCGTTATGGCTCTGCCTCGACGCCCATTATCTAGAAGCGCATCTACAGACTCTTGCAGCATTCGTTTTTCGTTTCGAACGATAATATCTGGCGCATTTAGATCCAGTAGGCGCTTCAGACGATTATTTCGATTAATCACTCGACGGTAAAGGTCATTCAAATCTGAAGTAGCAAAACG
>JAYPBG010000333.1:1382-2484 GCA_038124075.1 Gammaproteobacteria bacterium | reverse complement strand
ATCCAGAGGTACTAATGGCCTTAAGTCAGGCGGCAATACCGGTAGAACAACCAGAATCATCCACTCAGGTTTATTGCCAGACTCTGAAAATGCTTCCATTAGCTTAAGCCGCTTTGAAAGCTTTTTAATTTTAGTCTCTGAATTGGTCTGAGGAATCTCTTCACGCAAAGCTGCAATTTCAGACTCCAAATCCAGATCCTTAAGAAGGCTTTGAACCGCTTCTGCCCCCATTTTGGCATCAAACTCGTCACCAAACTCCTCTAGCGCCTCATAGTACTGCTCATCATTAAGAAGCTGACCTTTCTCAAGTGTTGTCATACCTGCCTCTATAACAACAAAAGATTCAAAATAGAGCACCCGCTCAATATCCCTGAGGGTCATATCAAGCATTAAGCCTATTCTAGAAGGCAGTGACTTCAAAAACCAAATATGAGCAACAGGGCTGGCAAGCTCAATATGCCCCATTCTTTCACGGCGGACTTTAGTGACTGTGACTTCTACGCCACACTTTTCACATATCACGCCTCGGTGCTTCATGCGCTTATACTTACCACATAAGCACTCATAATCCTTCACAGGCCCGAAGATTTTCGCACAGAACAGGCCTTCACGTTCAGGCTTGAACGTCCGATAGTTTATTGTCTCCGGTTTCTTTACCTCACCATAAGACCATGCACGGATCATCTCTGGTGATGCAAGGCCAATCCTAATTGAATCAAATTCGTCAACACTGCCCTGAGCTTTTAATAAATTTAATAAATCTTTCACTTTTGTACCTTCCTCCATTTGGAGCCACAAAGAAGATGACTACCTAATTAACAGCATTCAATTTAAAAATGCATGTGTCACCTTTGAGTACCAGATCAATAATGGGCATGCGACCGATATCAAGTTGCACGCCCAAAGCATGGCTGAATATTAATTATTCACTCTCTAACTCAATGTCGATTCCAAGAGCACGAATCTCCTTTATAAGAACGTTGAAAGACTCTGGCATCCCAGGGTCCATGCGATGGTCACCATCAACAATGTTCTTGTAAATGCGTGTCCGACCATTCACGTCATCCGACTTAACGGTCAACATCTCTTGAAGGGTATAGGC
>JAYPBG010000333.1:0-1372 GCA_038124075.1 Gammaproteobacteria bacterium | reverse complement strand
CCATAGGCCTCAAGCGCCCAAACCTCCATCTCTCCAAAGCGCTGTCCACCAAACTGTGCTTTACCCCCGAGAGGCTGCTGAGTAACCAAGCTATATGAGCCAGTAGACCGGGCATGCATCTTATCATCAACCAGGTGATTAAGCTTAAGCATATACATATAGCCAACTGTCACCGTTCGATCGAATTGATCTCCCGTCCTACCATCGTACAGTGTTAATTGGCCGCTTTCGGGCAGGCCTGCCAATTTCAACATACGCTTAATTTCCGGTTCAGCTGCACCGCCAAAGACAGGTGTCGCCATAGGCACGCCACCTCTTAGGTTTTCTGCAAGCTCAAATAACTCTTCATCACTGAACTCTTTAAACTCATGACTGCTGTGATAAGTGGCACCATCGTTATAAATTTGATCAAGAAAATCGCGTATTCGATCCGCCGACTCCCTTGCATCAATCAGCTCCCCTATTCGCTGGCCCAACCCTTTCGCAGCAAAACCTAGGTGTGTTTCGAGGATCTGCCCGACGTTCATACGCGATGGTACACCTAGTGGGTTTAGAACGATATCGACCGGTACACCATGCTCATCATAGGGCATATCCTCTACAGGCATAATGACCGAGATCACACCTTTATTCCCATGACGACCGGCCATTTTATCGCCAGGTTGAATGCGGCGCTTGATGGCTAAATAGACTTTTACAATCTTAAGTACGCCATGGGCAAGATCATCACCACCTGATATGCGACGCTTCTTGTCGTTATACCGCTCCTCCTGCTCTGCTTTATGAGCTTCTAAAAACGCTTTAGCCTTATCAAGCTGCTCTTCTATAGCATCATTTACGAATCGGATATCTGACCAACTCTCAAAAGGTATAGAATCAATCGCAGATTCATCTAGGACTTGGCCTTTTTGAAGCCCTGCACCACCGTTAACCGTTTCACCTACCATGGCAGACTTCAGGCGGCTGAGTGTCGCACTCTCAATAATCCGGTACTCATCTTTAAGGTCTTTGCGATAGTCATCCAGCTGCTCTTTTTCAATTGAAAGTGCACGCGGGTCTTTCTCAACACCATCACGTGTAAAGACCTGAACATCAATAACCGTACCCTTGACACCTGAGGTTACGCGTAAGCTCGTATCTTTTACATCAGAGGCCTTTTCACCAAAAATTGCTCGAAGCAGCTTCTCTTCTGGCGTCAGCTGGGTTTCCCCCTTAGGCGTCACCTTACCAACCAGTATGTCACCACTGGTTACTTCGGCACCGATATGCACAATACCCGACTCATCCAATTTAGAGAGCGCAGCCTCACCAACATTTGGGATATCCGATGTAATGTCTTCCGGTCCAAGCTTTGTATCGCGCGCTATACAGG
>JAYPBG010000332.1:0-4208 GCA_038124075.1 Gammaproteobacteria bacterium | reverse complement strand
CAGCCAGATAATGAGCATCAAAGCCAGAATCGCTCGATACCTTAAAACGTAGTAGTGTGTCCCTCTTAGGCGTACCATCCTTTTTTTTCAGCCTCTACCATAGATTATGTATCGGGTTGCGCCAGCCAAATAGTGTCACTGTGAGTCGGTGCACGCATTTTCAGAGCATCAGCAGAGTACCGGTCGATCCTATCGTAACTGGCCACAGTACCCTCCTCCAACAAGAGCTGCCCCAGCTCTACCTGAGCCCGCTCCAGCTCCGCACTTAAACTCTGCAGCTCAGACACCTTCGAACGCAGTGTATGTTTACAATGCACCACCATCAATGCTGACACCACAACAAAAGCCCACGCCACCAACGCCACACTGACCGTGGCTCTATTGATCAACACGCTGCGGCCACCCCTTGAATCGTTAACTCACCTAGCACCATTGATTGCCCCACCCAACCGTTAAACCAATTTCTCCGCCACTCGCATCACCGCGCTGCGCGCCCGGACGTTTTCATTCACTTCCTGCTTATTGGGCTTAACCGCTTTTCCAATAATCCGCATCCTGCGATTTAACTGCGCATCCGTCACAGGCATATCCCTTGGAAACTGATCGCCTTTTTGCTGCTGTTGAAAAAAGCGCTTTACCCTTCTATCCTCTAACGAGTGGAAACTGATGACCACCACCCTGCCTTCAGGCGCCAGCACCTCCAACGATGCAGCAAGCGCTTGCTGCAAAGCATCCAGTTCCCGGTTCACAGCAATTCGAATCGCCTGAAATGTTCGGGTTGCAGGGTGTTTATGAGGCTCTTTGCGAGGTATCGCATGAGCCACTATTTTTGCCAGCTGGCTCGTCGTCTCCAGCGCCGTTAATGCCCGCGCGTCAATAATCGCTTTAGCGATACGTTTGGCGTAACGCTCCTCACCATACTCGCGCAACACACGCACCAGCTCCGGCTCAGCCACCGTGGCCAGCCACTGCGCTGCAGAGACACCCTCATGGGTGTCCATACGCATATCAAGCGGTCCATCCTGCATAAAGCTAAAGCCACGCTCAGCCTGGTCCAACTGGGGCGATGAGACACCCAAATCAAACAATATGCCGTTCACTCGCCCCCAAAGACCACGCAACCGAACCTCATTCTCCAGCGCCGCAAACGAGCTATAGACCATCTCAAACCGAGGATCCTCCCAGCGACGCCCCACCTCTACAGCCTCTGGGTCTTGATCGAATGCGATCAGCGATGCCTGCGGGCCTAATGTTTCAAGGATTCTTGCACTGTGCCCACCGCGCCCAAATGTGGCATCGATATATACACCCTTTACCTGTCTCGCGCTTTGCTCAGATACCTGCTCCTGTTTAAGCAGTGCATCCACAGCCTCTTGCAATAATACGGTCTGATGCGCTGTGTTCTTCATGTGAGTTCGGTCCTTACTGTCTATGATCAACCACACGGCTGTATGACTATAAAGAAAGCGACTCTAACTCACTCGGCAACTCACCCTCTTCTGCGGCACACGCCTCCAACCAGCCTGCTCGTTTCGCCTCCCAAGCCGGTTCACTCCAAATCTCAAACTTTTTTCCTTGCCCTATCAGCACAAGGCGCTTCTCTAAAGCGGCATATTGGCGCAACGGCGCACCGATCAGTATTCGACCGTTCGCATCCAGTTCTGTATCCGTCGCATGCCCAATGAGCAGTCGTTGAATTCTACGTGCAGCTCGGTTAAAACTGGGGAGCGCTTCGATTTTTTTCTCAATCAGTTCCCACTCACCCAGCGGGTAAAGCAGTAAACAGGGCTCATCGGTATCGATGGTGACCACCATCTGCCCTTCGCACACCTCTTGGACCAACTCGCGATAGCGCGCTGGAAGCGCCAAACGCCCCTTCGCATCAATGTTGATTGCATTAACACCACGAAACACGACTTATGCTTACCCACCCGCTTTTCTTATCGGCTTACTTATCGAGAGCGTCCAGCGGCTACGGTGCAAAAAAACAGACACAGTGAAGGGAGGCATCGAATGAATCTTATAGTTGAATCAGATCGGTCAGAGGCAGAACATCAAGTCACCGCCCACAAAACCACTTTTCTCCACTTTGCACCACAACACACCACAACACACCACTTTTCTACACTATAGGGAGAGCTTTCGAATATTGTCAAGCAACAGGCTGTACACCGCAGAGACTGGTAAAATTTTAAATTCAATGAGTTAGGATCGCTTCATCTACGCGAGGTGATGATAATTTATTCTAAAACAAAGTGCTAGAGATCATTATTGATAAGCTGCATTAGGCTGGTGCAAAACAGCAGAAGGGTCAGAAAAAATAGGAGAGCTGACCTATAAGCCGGGTTCTGTCTTGAGCAATCATTCATCTAGGATAAGCGTCGCCACTTATCTCAAGCAGCCTACCCGGATCCAGCGCGGGCCACGCCTTTGGATCCCTATTTGGCCTTGCTCCGAGTGGGGTTTACCCTGCCACGGTGTGTTACCACCCGCGCGGTGCGCTCTTACCGCACCTTTTCACCCTTACCTAAGCCTCAACTCAGGCGGTATATTTTCTGCGGCACTTTCCGTAGGCTTACGCCCCCCAGGCGTTACCTGGCACTCTGCCCTTTGGAGCCCGGACTTTCCTCTCCTTATTTGATGCTGATTGCACTTCGACCTCGAAGGCTAAGCCTCCAGTTCGGAGCGCCACATCCATAAGCAGCGATTGCTCGGTCAGCTCTCATCTCTAGGATACCTCGCCGCCCCACACATCACAAACCTTTTAAGTGACAAATTTACTCCCCAGCTGCCATCTCGTAGAATCAGCTCAACTGAGCATAGGCGGCAAGAAGCTGCCGGCAGGTTAGGAGGCCCAGCATGCTGCCCGACGTCATTATAGCAAATCTAAATCAACACTTTACCGGCATAACAGCCACCCTGCATAACGTGGTGCCACACCAGCTCAACAGCGTTAATTTAGCGATATATGGGCCTACACTGGGCCTCAACGAGCCTCAGGTGACAGCAACCGACCTCCTAACCGGTGGACGAAAGCCCCCCAAAGGTAAACCTTTTCGGATTTGGCATGCGCGCCGCAATACAGACCTTTGGCGCGGCATCTTCTATCGAGACATTGCAAAACTGCCTTTAAAGATCCTCTTCACCTCTGCCGCACAGCGACGGCACTCCGCCGTTCCACGCTGGCTCATCAATCAGGCGGATGCCGTCATTGCCACAACCGACCTGGCTGCGCACTTTTTAAAGCGTACAGTTGCGGTTATTCCTCACGGCATCGACCTTCACACCTTTCACCCCCCCGACAACAAAGAGCAGCTCTGGCAAAAGATCGCAAAAGAGAGGGGCTGGCCAGACCAAAGTGGATTAATAAAAATTGGGCAGCTTGGCCGTATACGCCCACAAAAAGGCACAGACCTATTTGTCGATGCCCTCATAGCGCTGCTGCCCAAACACCCTAATGCCATCGGCGTCATCACTGGAACCGCCATGCCAAAAGAGCACAATTATAAACAGCGCATGATGAAGAAACTGGCTCACGCCGGACTCACAGACCGAGTCATATGGACTGGGCAGCTGTCATTTCAAGCGCTCTGCCAAGTGCAACAATCGCTCGACCTTTTTGTGGCCGCAGCACGACGAGAAGAGTTTGGCCTCACCCCCGCGGAAGCACTCGCCTGCGGTACCCCCATTATCTGCACCGACACCGGCGCCTTCCCCATGATGGTGATCGAGGACAAAACCGGCCATCTGGTCCCCAAGGAGAACCATCAAGCACTGGTCAACGCCATGGCCGACTACCTCCAAAACCCTGAGCAGCTTAAGTCACAAGCAGCTGACTGCCGAGCACATGCAGAAGCCGTTTTCTCCGCTGAGCGCGAAGCCCGTGCCATCAACGCTGTTTATGAGCAACTATGGAATCAACAAGGTTAACCCTCACCCACACGAGACCAGAAGGAATATTAAGATGAGCCTCATCGATATTGACAAGATTACTGCACTGCAACAGTCGCGCACCGCAAGCTGGCACAACCAAGAGCCCAACATCACACAGAGCGATCTCTATCAGTTTGTAGAAGAGAACCACCTCAATAATTTCCAACTCTGGCACGAAGAAGACAAAGCACGCCGCGATGACATGGGTGCCGACTATGTCTATCGCGCTAAGCGCAACATTGACCGCCATAACCAACTACGTAACAACTGCATGG
>JAYPBG010000331.1:0-4209 GCA_038124075.1 Gammaproteobacteria bacterium | reverse complement strand
GAATTGATCTTTATCTATAGGTTTAGCTAAACAGCAGGTCGCACCCAATAATTTAATATGCTCTTCATTAGCTTTATTAAAGTAACCCGTCATTGCAATTATTTTTCTTCCCGAAGCGGCCTCTTCCCTCTGCAGATCTTGGCATATCTGATAACCACTGACCTGTGGCAACATCAGATCCAGAAAGATCAGATCGGGTTTCATTTTATCCACGCTGGCGCCTGCTTGAAGACCAGACATCGCCGTCTCTATCTCCACGGTATAAAATGCTCTCTCTGCCCACTTTTCAAGCAACTCTTTAATGTAGCTGCAGAGCTGACGATCATCATCAATGATGAGCACACACACCTTCTCATTCGCTCTCTGCGCCCTCTCCTTAATAAAGCGCTCAATAACATCAATATCGAACCGCCGATGACCACCCGCCGTCATCTTTATCTTTAACAAGCCTTGATTGGCCCAGTGGCGGACAGTAATCGGCGAGACGTTTAACATTTTCGCAGCCTCTTTTGGGCTGATATATTTTTTCTCACTCATGCCATTAACCGTACAATAAAAATTGAGGGGGGAGCACGCCAAGACCAACCGACAGACAATAAACCCGAAACAGTTACCGTCTAATTAATGGGCGTGCCCAAAATTTAGGTATATCTCACGCCAAGATGCCACGAAGAATGACCTAGATTCTTCGTGATAACTTATCACATTTTACTTTGATTTGTATCCATAAGCTATCTGATCGCTTCTTAAAATGTTTACAACAAGCCCTAGAAATGGGTACGAAATAACTTTGACATTTGAAGCGGATGCATGCCTGAGCAAAGCAAGTTCAGGCGCGGAGAATGTCAAAGTTATTTCGTACCCACCCCCTATTGTCATTGTAGGTTTTTCTCAGCAAATATCCATAGCGGCTTGTCAAAGCACCCGTTTGATCTAGCCTAAGTGTATAACCAGAATAATTTGGCTCCATCCTAGACAACACCATTAACACTATAAAACTATTAAAAAATTTTATAAGGTTTTTCAAAATGCAGGGACCACTCGATCGACTTCAAGCGCTGAACCCCACCCCTATACCCAATCAGCATAACCAAGAGATCTCCGACTGGGTCGTAAACGCCTTGAGCAGCGCCGGTATTCGCGACTATTTTGGCATCCCCGGCGGTGCAGTCGAGCCACTCTTAAACGCCATCGCACGCACCCAACTGGATAATATCAACATATTCACCTGTAAACACGAAGGCTCCGCAGGCTTTATGGCTGACGGCTACTATAAAGAGAGTGGGCGGATAGCCGCCTGCTTTGCCACGTCTGGGCCAGGGGCTACCAACCTGATTACCGGCATCTCTTCGGCCTATGTCGATGCCATCCCCATGCTGGTCATTACCGGTCAAAGCGGTATTCGAAATTTTGGTAAAGGTGCACTGCAAGATAGCTCATGCGCCGGGGTTGACCTGGTCAGCATGCTCAAGCACTGCACCCGTTTTAGCTCCTTAATCTCGCATGCCGATCAGCTGCCACAGAAAATCAGCAAAGCCATCAACATACTTTACAGTGATAACCCTGGGCCTGTTCACTTAAGCATTCCTGTCAACATTTTCCGCGAGCCTGAGCAACTCTCGATAGAGGCATGTCTCGCCGCCAACAATGTCGTGATCCGAGCGAATCAGGTCTCAGAGTCTCTGCCCAACCTTGTGGTCCAAGAGTTAAGGCAAGCAAATGAACGCGTTACCGTGCTGCTGGGCGAGCGCGCAGGTACAATCACTGAGAAGCTCCTTAAACTCTCATCACACTTAAACTGGCGCATTGTCACAACCCCTCGGAGCAAAGGCCTTATTGAGAGCGCCTTTAACAATAACCATGGCGTCTTGGGGCTCGGTGGGCACGCCTCGGCCATTGACGCATTGAGTCACACGCAGTCTGACCTTATCTTAGTGATCGGCGCAACCCTCGATGAGTGCAGTACAGCAAATTGGGATATTAATGGCGTCTACTCAGACCGAGTCATCCATGTCGACAGCAATCCATCCCAGCTGGACTATTTCTCTTTCGCTAAATTTAAGTTTCAATGCGATCTTAAGCTGTTTGCCGACTATCTAGATTCGCAGCTCATGCCTCTCAGCACCTCTTTTCCCGCCTCTACCTCCACCTCTACCTCCACCTCTACCTCTATCTCCTCCACCTCTTTCAGCACGCCCATAAAGACTCAAGCACCTCCTCCTGCCTCTCCCCCTCAGAGCAGCAGATCGGACTATGCGGCTTCCATGGGTGCGATTACCCTTGATTTAACCCGCTCGATCGACCCCAAATTTCTTATTCAACATGTGAGCCGTAATGTACCCAAAAATACCCGTGTCTATGCAGACAGCGGTAATGCCTATATTTGGGCCATTCATTATTGGCACTGCAAAAAGCCCGACCGAGGCATCAACCCTTTTCAGATTGGCCTAGGCTTCTCCTCTATGGGGTGGGCCATCGGCGCCTCACTGGGTGCCTCCGTAGCAAATCAAAACAAAAACGGCATCATCTGCATCACAGGAGATGGCAGCACCCTTATGCACGCCGGTGAGCTAGCCACAGCCGCTCAACACCATCTTCCGATTCTCTATATCATTTTAAATGACTCCAGCTATGGCACCGTCAAGCATGGCCAACGCCTGGCCGGTGCCGAACAGGTTGCTTTTGAGCTACCTGCCATCCACTTTGCTCAGCTTGCTGAAGAGATGGGCATACTGAGCTACCGGCTATCATCCTACGACGAGCTGCTTAAACTCAACTTTGCCGACCTTCTATCACAGGATAGGCCTGTTCTACTCGATGTACTGATCGACCCAGAGGCCGTGCCCCCGATGCAAGACCGCATGCAGTCGCTTGGCACCGCCAAGAAGGGCACGGAGGAATAAGATGAAAACGAACAATGCAATCCCCAATGCAATCCCATCCAGCTTTTGGCGGGAAGAGCCAGAAGAGGACAATCCTTTTGCCGCAAAAGCGTGTTTCTGCCACGGTTTCGACGTCTATGGTGACCTGCTCGGAAAGATCAGCTGGATCGAATACCTCTTCTTGCTCATATCGGGCAAGGTCATCTCAGAAGAGAACCGACGGCTCTTTGAGGTGGCATCGGTCGCCATCGCCAACCCTGGGCCTAGAGACCCTAGCGTAAGAGGGGCCATGAATGCCGCCATTGGTGGATCCCAACAAGCAGCAGGGCTGATGGCATCCTTGGCCATTGGTGCGGGACAGAACGGCGGTGCACATGAAGTTTTTTTAGCGGTTTCCCAGTTTAGCGCTCTCGGCCATGAGCTTGCGGCTTGGGATAGGTATATTCAAAATTTTGAAGCCGATCAAGAAAACAGCGGAATGGATGCATGGTTACCTCAAGAGCATATCCCTGGCTTTGACCCGCACGGCACCCACTGCGCCACCCCCGTGATGCAGCTGCTCTCGTGGGTCTGCGACCAACACCCTGGCCCTCACACTGTCCCTCACACAACAACCCATTGGCTAAACGAGCATAGGGGCCACCTTGAAAAACAGGTGGGACACCCTTTAGCAATGACCGGTTTAATCAGCGCAATCTTCCACGACTTAGGGTTGTCGCCCTCGCAAGCGGAGATGCTCTACCTCATGTTACGGCTGCCCGGTGCCGCCGCCCACGCACTGGATCAATCGAACCAAAATTTCCGCACCTACCCTTTTTTCTCCATAGATATTAAAAATGATCCCGGAGCACAATAATATGAGCGTGAATGACCTCCTTACCTATGAGAACTGCTACCCCAGTGAGATGGGAGGTGCTTTTATTGGTGAACGTGCCGTAATGCACGGTAGGGACATACTCAACGACTTGGGGCATCTAAGCTGGTTGGAGCTTGTATTCTTTGCAGCCACGGGCTTCGAAGGTGATCGTGAAAAAATTGCGATCATTTCTTATGTGTGGACGGGGTGCAGCTATCCAGACCCAAGGCTTTGGAATAATCGTGTGGCAGCACTCGCTGGCAGCACGCGCAGCACCGCCAGCCTAGCCGTCGCCGCTGGCGTAGCCCTGTCCGAAGCAACCATATATGGGCACCGCGCCAATGTTCGAGCGATCGACTTCATGATCAGAGCCCAGCAAGCCGTTGAAAAAGGCGTTGAGCTCGAGCAATTCCTGATCGATGAAATTGATTCAGGTAGAAGAATATATGGCTACGGGCGCCCCATATCAGG
>JAYPBG010000330.1:1020-4216 GCA_038124075.1 Gammaproteobacteria bacterium | reverse complement strand
TAAACAAGTCTATTCCCGCATCCGTGAGTCATTGTAATGTATTTTCATTAAAGCAGATATTAGAGGGCTTAGGGTTGAATCTATTGATTGCTCAGAGTGGGCGCCAAGTGTTGGATCAACTCTCTAAAGCAGCGCATGTTGATCTGATTCTGATGGATGTGATGATGCCTGAAATGGACGGTTTAGAGGCAACCCGAAGAGTCCGTCAACAATCAAGGTATCGCCAGCTGCCTATTATTGCTGTGACGGCTAAGGCGATGAAAGAGGATCGGCACCACTGTATTGAGGCCGGATGCAGTGATTATATTGCTAAACCGATTGATACAGATAATTTGATTTCGCTTATGCGTATTTGGCTGTCAAAATGAGACTGTCCAGATGGGACTGTCCAAGTGAGCGCTGTAGGGAGGAGTCGTGAGGAATTCACTAAACAAAACCACAGAAATTCAAAAGCACGAGTCTAAGTGGCCCACTGAATCAGTAGCACACGAAGTGGGTGAAAATGACGATATTCAATTAAACTGCCTTATTTTGGCCATTGAGCAGAAATATGGGTACGATTTTAGCCATTACGCGCGCGCCTCCTTCAAGCGTCGCATCTATGATGCTCTGCAGCGATTTGAACTGCCCAATATGGCGGTATTGCAGGATCACATACTAGATGATGCGCACTTTTTTAAACGCCTTCTCGATCGATTGACCATCATTGTAACGGATTTTTTTCGTGATCCTTTTCTGTATAAAGCATTGCGCGAACATGTGGTACCGTATTTAAGAACCTATCCTCAGATTAAAATTTGGCAGGCAGGTTGTTCAACAGGGGAGGAGACATATGCATTGGCGATGCTGTTACAAGAGGAAGGGCTCTATGAGCGCTCTTTAATTTATGCCACCGATATCAATCAATCTGCTTTGGATAAAGCTCGAGCGGGAATTTTTGACCTAAGCCAGGTAAAAAAGGGCAGCAAGTTCTACTTTGAAAGTGGCGGGAAAACGTCGATGGCGACCTATTTCCACACTGAATATGAGTATGCGGCCGTCAGTGACGCGTTGAAGAAAAAGATTGTATTCTCTTATCATAATTTGGCAACCGATCAAGCGTTTGGTGAAATGCAGTTGATTCTCTGTCGTAATGTGGTGATCTATTTCGATCGTCAGCTACAGGAGCGCACTTTTTCACTGTTCAATGAGAGCTTATGCCGCGGTGGTTTTTTAAGCTTGGGTGCAAAAGAGACGCTCTCCTTAAGCGCTGTTTATTCATGTTTTGACTGTGCAGATCTGGAAGCACGCCTCTACCGTAAAAAGATGTTTTTTGAGGCGTTATCGGATGGATAATGCCTTTGGATGCGAAGCCGTTGTGATTGGGGGCTCTTCGGGTGGATTGAATGCTCTGAAAAAGATTTTATCTGGGTTGCCAGAACAGCTGCCTATGGCGATCGTTGTAGTACTGCATATAGCACCAGGCAGCCGGAGTTATCTCCCTGCGTTGTTGGCTCAGCAGGCTAAACTTCCAGTGCTGTCTGTGGATGATAAGCAGTCACTTCAACCCGGCAACATTTACATTGCCCCTCCAGGCTATCATCTCTTTATCGAACGTGATCGTTGCTTTGCGCTGTCGGTGGATGATCGAGTAAACTTTGCGATTCCCTCGATTGATGTACTGTTTGAGAGTGCAGCGGATGTATACCGAGAGAGACTTATTGGGATTCTATTGACGGGGGCTAATCATGACGGTGCGTTGGGGTTGAAAAGAATAGAACAGTACGGAGGGGCCATTGCTGTACAAGCCCCAGAGACGGCTGAGAGCTCGCAGATGCCGCTCGCCGGGTTGAGGCAGACCAAAGCAGCTCTCTCTTTAGCGCTTGATGAGATGGCTCCATTTATTGTGAATCACGTGCAACATAAGGGGACGTTATGATCGAGGATAAACTATGATCGAGGATAAACTATGATCGAGGATAAACTATGAAAGAGGATCTGTGCAAAATTCTAGTCGTTGATGATATGGAAGCAAATGTGCGTACCATGCAGATGATCTTTTCCGATTTGCCGGTCACCGTTGTCTGCGCTCTCTCTGGCAATGAAGCCTTGAGTATTATATTAAAAGAGAGTGATTTTGCTTGTATTCTGATGGATGTTCAGATGCCAGAGATGGATGGTTTTGAAACGGCCAGTATTATCCATAAAAACCCTTCAACCGTCGGCATACCTATCATCTTTATTACCGCTTTCAGCCATCATGAGGTGGATGTTTTGCGTGGATATGCATCGGGTGCAGTTGATTACATGCTGAAGCCATTGAACCATCGAATTACCATAAGTAAAGTTCAGATTTTCTGTGAGTTGCACAGGCAGAAGCGTCGTCTGCTGCAGTTTAGGTCTATTGTTGATCAGACTCTCGACGCTATTTTTGTTATTGACCTTGCTACATGGGCGATTTCTGATGTCAATCAACACGTCTGTGAGTGTTTAGGCTACAGTCCTATAGAGATGCAACAGATGAGCATCACGGATATTGAGTCGATGAGTGAAAAAGAAGGAGGTTGGCAAAGCACTCTTGTTAAGATCCAGCAAGTGGCAGAAGCTTCCTTCTGTACAATACACCGGTGCAGCAATGGCGACTGTTTTCCTGTTGAAGTTAACGTGAAACGGGTCAGCTGTTTTGGGCAGGATAAAGTTGTCGCGGTCGCTCGAGATATTACGGAGCAGCGGCGCAATGAAGAGCAGTTAAAATCGAAGAATCGAGATCTGGAGGATTTCAATCGGCTTGCGGTGAACCGAGAACGACGGATGATTGAGTTGAAACTGGAGGTTAATGAGCTCTCTGAGGCGTTGGGCAGGCCACAACCTTATGACTTAGAGGGTTTGTTAAATCCATCACCGTTGGATGATGTTTATTGACTCCCGTGAGTCACTATAGCTGCTTGATAAGTAATGCACCTTCATTGTATTCATTGTATTCATGGTATTAAACGCTCAAACAGTCGATATATGTTAAAAAGGGTATAACATGTTTGAACAGAGTCTAAGCGGTAGGCAGGTGGATGGTGAAGTAGGTCTGTTTGATCTGCAAAAAGATTCGAAAGAGTGGCAATGGATATCAATATTAGCGATTCAATCCTGTCAAACAAATGCGCCCACAGACTTGAATAACACGCTACTGCCCAGCCTAAAGCAGCTATTCAGCTTTAGTCGG
>JAYPBG010000330.1:0-1010 GCA_038124075.1 Gammaproteobacteria bacterium | reverse complement strand
GGGTACTCGCTACAAAACGTATGTTGTTGAAGAGCAGAGGAAAGAGCGATCGTTGAGCCCTGTTGAGGCGCCTTTGATCGCAGGGATAGTCGGTAAAGCGGTACAGCAACAGCGTCAAATATATCATGAGCATTACTCATCGTGTGCCCCAGCTCAAGCAGACTGGGGTGACCCTGATATGGAGGATGGTGCTTTGGCAAGCTTAATCTGTTGTCCGTTGATTCATCAGGGTACCGTGTTGGGTGCATTGACAATGGGCGTGCCTTCTGCAAATCAGTACATTACAGATACGCTCAATACAGCGTCGATGGTCTCTACTATACTGGCAGCGATGCTTGATCGGTGGAAGCGTATTCATCAACTGCATCAGAGCCAACGAGCAGCCTTAAACATTGCTCAAGATATTGAAGCGTCACGCGCTGAGCTTCAGAAGAGCAGTGAAGCACTGCATGAGCGTTCGGAAGCATTACAGAACTCCAACCGTGATTTAGAGAGTTTTGCTTATGCGGCCTCTCATGATCTGCAGGAACCGTTGCGAAAAATCATTGGTTTTACTGAATTATTGGAGGCGGAGCTAGGCTCTCAGCTTAAAGAGGTGCCTTTAGAGTATATGGGTTATATCAAGTTGAGCGCCCAGCGCATGACGCACCTGATTCAAGGTCTGTTGAAATATTCCAGGGCTGCAACAGCGGTTCACGAGCTAGAGTCTTGTAATCTGAACTCACTGTTTGAAGATGCCATAGATGCTTTATCGTTATCAATTGCTCAATCGGGCGCTAAGATTGAATGGCATGGTGAGTTACCGATATTACTGGGTTATCCAGTTCTTTTACGACAGCTGTTCCAAAATCTTCTTGAGAATGCGATTAAATTTCGGGGTGATCAGCCGCTTATGATTGAGGTCCAGTCTCAAAGGGTGAACCATGAGGGTGCTGAGTATTATCAGGTATCTGTTTCGGGTATGACCTAAATTTGATGTTATTTTGTTGGTGATTTTCGAGTATAATGCC
>JAYPBG010000329.1:303-4246 GCA_038124075.1 Gammaproteobacteria bacterium | reverse complement strand
TTGATGTAAGTTAAAATAGTCTATCATTTTGTACATAAAAACTAGACCACCTCAGTAAGGTCAACAGGGGTTAGATGAGCCAGTTCAAACTGCCCTGCTATAGCGAATGCCGTTGTCACCTCCATAGGATCATCATACAGGGCTACGTCACCTTTCAGATCACCCGGTGCATGAAACAGTGTCCAACTGTTCGGCGCTACAGGCACTTTATCTTTTCGATACGCCAAACCTGTCACACCCCACATATAACCTACACCATGAGTTTGTGCTCTCCAGCGCGGGTCAATATGCCGTTTTGCAGGCAATTTTTCAGGGTCTAACCGGTCAATCCAGCCCAGTGCGCTGTATATCGGCAGAAAGGGTTCCGAGAGCAGCACCAGATCGATATGATTCTGCCCTTGACTCAGCAATCGCTCTCTATGCTCTTCACTTTCAAAATGGGAGAAATTAATTGATACGTTATGGAGCGCTTCAAATGCCTTTATAATCGCATCATCCATATAATCTGGCCAGGTTAAGAGGTGCAGTACCTGCTGACGGTTTTGTTCACTGGCTTTTTGCTCGCCAGCCTGAGCATTGCCAATCAACATGATCATTATTAACGACGCCAACAGCACTATAGGACAGAGCGAGAAAGGGGTTTGGTTATTAGGCATTGTTGCGCCCTCTTTTATTTTTTTACTGTTTTATATAAGTTTAGACGATGATGCTCTTCAAGGGCGGCCGCACTAAGCATTAATAATGCATTAAGATAGATTAAGCACAATGGCACGAGAAAACGCCTTTTTGGGCACGCCCTGTCGCCCTCTCTCACGAATTTTCCACGCCTGAATCGACATGTTAATCACTGGCGGAGCGCCAGATGAACCATGCTTATGTTTACGTTTTCGCTTTCGAGAAAAAGAGAGCGTCATAAAGTGCTCTTTGGTTCTCTCCTGGAGATAACGAAAATCCCAATCCCATGCCTCTGTCGGTACGCTATCAATCCGGTTGATCGGCTTTGGCTGAACACCCGCAACAGGCACCACTGGAAAATATCGGCTCTCTTTATGTTGACTCGGCGTGGAGGCTGCGCAGCTGTCTTTACCGGTTAAATTGGACATTGGGGATGAGATCACCTCAATCAGCCGCCCATCACCTGAGCCGATGTTCACTTCACTGATCCGCCCATAATGGACATCACCGCTCAAAATCACAACATCATGATTGCACGCTGACAGCGCTTTTACCAACGCCTTATACTGTCGTGTAAAATTGGCCAATGTGTAGTCCGTTTCACGATCACCCCGACGATCCAGAAGCGGCTGTTGGGTCACCAATACCGCTGGGCGATCCAACTGTTCGATCCACTCAATCAAGCGTGTAAAGTGGCGTGTCGACATGAACGCCACCGGCCTATCCGCGTCATCCACCTGTCGCTCCATCCGTGTATCCAACACACAAAATGAGAGCTCATCACCAATGTTAAAAAAGCGCAGAGGCTTGACCCTCTGAACCTTTCGAATGCCCTCATTAGCAAACCTCACCCACCGACGACGGAATGACTCATTGAAGCGCAGCGCCTGCACATAGGGGTTTGCACCGGCCGTCACTGGGTAGTTATTCCAAAGCTCATGATCGTCTGGAAGCATCCACGTCCCACCACGACTCAAAAGGCTGCCCAACTCACGCCAATGTTCAGCATAGAGATCTGCGATCCGATCACGGGTATCCTCTCGATTTAAAGGAAAGAAAAGATTAATGTCCAGATAGACTTGATCACCCACTAAAAAAGCTATATTTGGTCGATAGCGGCTCTTCTCATACAGCGCTTTATAAGCACTGGCCGCTTGCCCACCATCGTAATGCGCGTAAAAACAGCTGCCCAATGCCACGGTAAACGGCCGCTCTCTGGCGGTGGGCAACGCATCGGGCAATGTATCAAACACCCCTTTCGCCAGCACTTGCCAAGCCGCTCTCCCATCGGGCTGAACCACACGGGCTTCAAATTTTACCGTATAGGCTTCACCCGGCGTTAAGCCTGAGAAGGTGTTGGTCAGGTAAAAGCGTTTATTGGTACCGCTAAACGGGCGTCTCCACATGGAGCGATCAAGCCGAACGGATTGAACCGGCTGCGCACCCGTGTCTGACCCGCACTCTCCTCGAGTGGGGTAACAGAGTAACCTGCAGTGAACCGGCATACGGTTGTATGGGCTCAACGAGCCCACCCATATCAGAGCACGTGTTTGATCAACTTCATGGACGACAAGGGAGTAGTGAGGCACAGTGATATCCTTATTATCTCGGCGCCTCTTATCTCGGCGCTCTTAACATTTACTCTTAATATTCATCATTTTCATTATTATACGCCAACGGCAAAACGGCAAAAAAAGGCAAAAAAAGGCAAAAAAGGACACCCATAAACAAAGAGGCAAAACAGGACAAAACACAGACAAAACCACAGACAAAACAGGACACCCATAAACTTGGCTCCATTTTAGGGGACAAAAAAGGACACCCATAAATTTGGCTCCATTTTATGGGTGTCCTATTACGGCGGTGTCCTAGCACGGACTCCACCACGGACTCGGATTTTATGGGTGTCCTACCACGGTCCCAAACAGCACATTATTGGAGAAACCAATCCCTGCTGATGGAAGCCCCAGTGTCAATCCGAACCCTGAGTTGTTTCCTGCCGAATTACCGATGACCGCGCTGCCTAAGCCCGCAAAGATACCTTCATCATTATTGATGGTCGTATTACCGGTGACCGTACTTCCAGGACTCGCATATATTCCATTTCCTGAAACATTCAAATTAGCAACATTATCGGTTACATTACTGCTCGTACCTGCGATAATTCCATTGCATGTGTTTCTAGTACTATGGTTCTTAGACACTATGCTGCTAAATCCGACACTCACTCCATGACCATCAGCCGTATTATCGGATTTAGAGGCGCAAGGGGTTGCACCATTATTTCTCGCAACACTGCCGGTCACAATGCTTTCTCCACCGGTATAAATGCCACCTTTATTATTATTGATCGCTTTCACCATTTTAATAACGGCTCGGCCTTTAATGTCTATCCCACGCTTGAAGCCAGCAATTTCACCATTGATCACTGTAATATCATCAATACCAAAGGTGGATGATAGTCCATTACCGCCGCTGGTGGCACCGCAACCAATAATGCTGAAACCATTAAGGTCAACGGTGATGCCCGGCCAGTTAATCTCTATGGCATTTTTGTTCAAATCACTACCGCAACCTACACTCAAAGAGCCGGTAAGCCGAAAGCTCGTACTCGAAGAGAAGCTTGCTGGAGCAAAATCAATAGTGACGGGAAACCCAGGCGTATCATTCGGGGTGATGCCGCCCGCATTCACGCGAGCCTGGTTGATTTCGATGACGCCATCGACAGCATGCGTTAGACTGACCGAGCCACACAACATCATAAGCCCAATAACAATAACGGTGAACATTCTATGATAGGTATTTCTTACAGCAGCAGCATCATAATAATACGTACACATTACATCTCTCCTCTCCATCGATTGATTATGTAATGCTCCGATCTAATTACCGCTTATTCAGCAATCAGTATTATGAAGTTTTTATTGCCAGACAGCACCTCCTTCTCTCCTTCTCTCCTTCTCTCCTTCTCTCCTTCTCTCCTTCTCTCTTCTTTATACTGAATAATTGAATAAAAAATTAGTTTGACACGAGCTTAAACCATTATCAAGCCCTTTATCCACGTGACCGCCAGTAATCTATAGATAGATTACGATTCTTAATTGAACGTAAATCACGACAACGGGAAGGACAATTTTACGCCAATCTTATCACTCATTTTTTATGCTTTTCTTTGAAGCCTGATTTGAAACAGGCTGTTGGAAAGTATCGCTTTACAGGATGAAACCTCTATTCAGTAACACTCAAGCTGCATAGATGATACACACCC
>JAYPBG010000329.1:0-293 GCA_038124075.1 Gammaproteobacteria bacterium | reverse complement strand
TATCGGCCAACAATCTATATTAATATAGACAAAAATTATTTAATCATAATAACTAATGAGGCAACGTTACTCATGACATCTAATATTAATACATTCAACAATATTAATGCTTTACAAACCTATCAAGGCAAACGCAATGCTGCTTTACCCGCTGCTCGCCCAGAGCCTCATCAAAAAAGGCTATGCATCGACTTAAACCCTACAGCACGCACGATAAAACCCACTGTTTCCCTTAATGCAAAACGTGACATCAACTCTCCTACCTCCTTACAGAGAGCCAAGCTCATCAAAGC
>JAYPBG010000328.1:0-4282 GCA_038124075.1 Gammaproteobacteria bacterium | reverse complement strand
ACATACGGCGGAGCCCTATTATGTGCACGAAGGGACTCCACTGCACAAACAGCTCTCTGAGTTTCAAAAAAATAAACGACGACAAGCGCTGGTGGTAGACGAGTATGGGGATGTGCTCGGACTGGTGGCCCTAGAAGATATTCTTGAGGAGATTGTAGGCGAATTCACCACCGACTTAGCGGCCTCCAGTAAAGACATTCACCCCCAAGGGGATGGCAGCTACATCATCGACGGGACCGCCACCATCCGAGAGATCAACCGGGCACTGAAGTGGTCACTGCCCACCGATGGACCGAAAACATTAAGTGGGCTGATTACCGAACACCTTGAGTCCATTCCGCAACGCCATGTCGGCTTTCAGAGCGGTGACTACCTGATCGAGACGCTCAAACTGCAAGACAACATCGTACGCTCCGCCTTGGTTCGAAAAGCATCACGCACAAAAGCAAGAGACTCAGATTCGACACACTAAACCTCAACACACTAAACCTCGCGGATCACATTCAGGCCCTCCCGATAACGGGCGCCATTGCGAATATAGACCTCAGCGTTGGCCCGCAGCATCGCCGCCTGCCCCTCTGAAACGGTTTTCACCACCTTGCCTGGTATCCCCATAACAACCGAGTTATCTGGGATTTCACGCCCTTCAGGGATCATCGACTGGGCACCGATGATGCAGTTTTTACCGATTTTTACACCATTCAAAATCACGGCATTGATGCCAACCAGAGAGTGATCACCAATCTCACACCCATGCAGCATCACTTTATGACCAATGGTCACATAATCACCGATGGTCAACGGCTTTCCAGGGTCGGTATGCAGCACGGCACCATCCTGGACATTAGAGCCCTCACCAATCACAATCGGCTCATTATCCCCCCTCAACACCGCGTTAAACCAAACAGACGCATCCTGGTGCAACACAATGTCACCTATCAACTCAGCCGACGGCGCCACATAGTAGCGCTCTCCCAAGAATTGCGGTGCCTTATCACCCAACGAATAGATCATTTTTATATCCTTTTCAATGCATTAACAATAAATAAACCATGAATAAACAAAGCACACCTCACGGTATACCCAGCGAGCACCCATCAATATCGATCAATATATACTCTATTCTTATAACAAATAAGTCTAACAAAAGCACTACCCTGTTTACCGACCAAAAACAATTGCATTACGCCATACAAACAACAATTAGATCAAACCGTTAGCTTACTTATAACCAAAACGCATGACAATCAACGATACAAAGCAGTAACATATACAAACTGAATGGGGGGTTACATAAAGCGCCAGATCCACGGTAGTATGGTTTTAGCAAAGCGCAAGTCACATCCACTCATTGATTCACTTATTACTTATTGATGAGAACCGCAAGCAGCCGAGAGGCACGTGACTTAACAAAAATGAACAGAAGCACTTTCATGCAGAGCAGGCTCAGACAGGTTAGAGACTGCAAAGAATATTTTAAGAGGTAGTATTCCATGTCGTTACCAGATTTTGACGAACTCGTAAAACTTGCAAAAGAGAATCCAGAAGAGCTTGAGCGCATTCGCCAACAAGCCTGTGAAGAGTTGATTGAAGAGGCACCCGAACAGTTTAAACGCAAACTTCGAGGCCTTCAGTTTAAAATTGATATGGAACGACGCCGCGCACGCACTCCGATGGCATCCTGCTTAAAAATATCAGAAATGATGCACGACTCATTCGGACAGCTTCGAAAGGCGTTGAAGGAGGCTCAATCCATTAAGCCCCTAACGCTGAAGAGCGTCCTAAACGAAGCCACCGACTCCGACGCCCCTTCCAACTCTAGCGCTCACCCTAACAACAAACAAGCGAGCACCGAAGAGAGCAAACAGCGTTCAGCCGTTATTGAGTTCCCCGCAACCACTTAAGCTGCAACCAATTCGGCAACCGTGACCACTGAGGTGTGCCTCATAGCACACCTCTCCACTCTCCCCCCCTCTCTCTCCCCACTTTTTAATCAACCCGTTTTTTTCTATACTATTGTGCAGCAGTCGTTTTCAGCAGTCACTCAGCATAACACCCGTTATACGGTATAGGCCTACCATGCCCTCTTCCCCCCCAAAAAGCAGCCCCTCTCCGAACACCACCACCTCAAAGAGAGATGTTTGGGCCAAACCCATCATCATCGGACTTTTGGCCGGGCTTCTGGTGATTTTCGCCTCCTACCTGCTCCCCCTGCTTAAACCGCTGACTGAGTCAACATCGCTCACCCACTACACACAACTGCAGAGCAGCTTTCGCCCTGCCATACAAAAAGCGGCACCCGCTGTCGTCAATATCTACACAACCAAAACGGCCTACTTAACCCAGCACCCCATGTTCGATGACCCTATGTTTCAACGCTTCTTAGGCATACAGCCGCGTGAGAGACGCGAGCATATGGAATCCAGCCTGGGTTCTGGCGTGATTGCAGACAAAAGAGGCTATATCTTAACGAACAACCACGTGATCAGCGAAGCCGATGAAATTGTGGTCGCACTCTACGACGGGCGAAAAGTCTCGGCACAAATTGTCGGCATGGATCGAGAGACCGACCTGGCAGTGCTAAAAATCAATCTATCCGAACTGCCCGCGGTCGCCACCCCCACCAGCACCCCTGCAGACATCGGCGACATCGCACTCGCCATCGGCAACCCCTTTGGTTTTGGTCAGACCATCACCATGGGCATCGTCAGTGCAACCGGACGCTCAGGCCTCAACCTCAGTACCTACGAAGATTTTATTCAGACCGATGCCGCCATCAACCCAGGCAACTCCGGCGGCGCATTGATTAATACCAAAGGCGAATTGATCGGCATCAACACCGCCATCTACTCCAAATCTGGTGGCTCACAAGGGATCGGCTTTGCCATACCCACACACATTGCCAACACCGTGATGGAACAGATCATTGCACGCGGCGCCGTCGTACGCGGTTGGCTCGGCATCATCCCACAAGCGATCACCAAGAACCTCGCGCACAGCTTTGGCGTCAACTACGTTGAAGGGGTTGTTATAGCCGACGTCTTTCAAAACAGCCCCGCGTATCACGCAGGCATTCAACCCGGCGACATCCTGACCCACATCGATGGAAAACCGGTCGAAGACCTACGCCGCGTCATGATCACCATCGCCGCCTTTCAACCCCAACAGAGGGTCACACTCAAGCTCATCCGACGCGGCCAATCCATCGCCACAGAGGTTGAAATAGGTCAAAGACCATAAAACTCACTTGCTCTAAAACCATGACTGGCTGGGCTTGTCGGCTGGAATAGCCTGGAATAGGACACCCATAAATAAATTGACTTACCCAAGCCCCCTCTATATCATCCCAACACCTTAAAAGATCACTGAGCACTGAGCCGCCATATGACCCGAGCCCGCAAAGAACTTGTCGCCGTTGAATCAACACCCTTCTATCACTGCATCGTACGCTGTGTCCGAAGAGCTTACCTTTGTGGTAATGACCCTCATACAGGTAAAAACTACGATCATAGAAAACAGTGGACCGTTGAACGCCTCCAACAGCTCGCCTCCGTGTTCGCAATCGATGTCTGTGCTTACGCCGTCATGTCCAACCATTATCACGTCGTTCTCCATATCAATGATCAAAAAGCGAAATCATGGAGCGACAAAGAAGTTGCTCAAAGATGGACCTCTATTTTTAAAGGCCCTACATTTATCACAGAATGGATCAATGAGATACAGCTTGGCGATGAAGAAAGCGCAACGCTTAACGCTCTCCTCCCCATTTGGCGCAAGCGTCTCACCGACATCAGCTGGTTCATGCGCTGCATGAACGAAACCATTGCCCGACAAGCCAACAAAGAAGACAACTGCTCAGGACGCTTTTGGGAGGGTCGCTTTAAAAGCCAAGCGTTATTGGATGAAACCGCTCTACTCGCCTGTATGACCTATGTCGACCTTAACCCTATTCGCGCTAATCTCGCAAAAAACAGTGAATCGTCTGATTTTACCTCTATTCAATCAAGGCTATTTAAACATCTAGAGTCACTAAACAATCGCTCCAAAAAAACCGAACAAGTCAAAAATAAAATTAAAAAACGCTTAAACAAACAACGCTCCGCACTGGACCAAAAAAACAAAAAGAAAACCTCGACGCCTTTTCCAAATGCCGAACTACCCAAAGCCTCTCTTTTAAGTTTTGAGGGAGAAACTCATTCAAGTCTCGAGCCTTGCATTCCATTTTCATTTGAAGACTATCTTCAGTTAGTTGAAGAGACTGGGCGGGTTATAAGAAGCGATA
>JAYPBG010000327.1:706-4324 GCA_038124075.1 Gammaproteobacteria bacterium | reverse complement strand
TCGGTCGTTCCCGCAGCTGGGGCGCCCCCTGCTGAAGCGGCCCCACTCTCATTGGTCGCTGCACAGCCCAACATACTGGCCGCTAAAAGCGCCAAAGATGTACCTGTCAGCGATTTAGCGGCACGTGATGTGCTTACATTACGATTTAACTTACCATCCTTCTTCATTGCAATAACATCCTCTATTAATCAAACCATAAGCCTATAAAAATTCTAAACGAACAATGCCACAATGTTATTAAATTGATCATAGATGATCGATCATTGAACGACATAGATCAATCTACCGTACTTAATATTGGGCACACGATCAGTATAGCCACTTCAAGAAGGAAGGTCTTGTTATTTTCCCAAGCTTCGCTCAATACAACCGAGCAGTAACGGGCAGACGGGATTAATAGAGGAATGGGTCGGCGATTAAATGAAGATTAAAAAAAGCTTAAGGTTGGAGATACCCTGTCTGGGGAAAGTTTTCCACAGATTTAGAGGAACAAAGCAGTGGATAACTTTTTGATAACTGACCAGAGGCCATATAGAGCAAGGGCCCCAGGAAAAAGACCATTATTTGACCATTAAAGAGTTCAACTAAACGGAACCGACAGAACCGCCTAAGGCTTCTTGCTGCTTTTCACCAACCCAAGCTTTGGTCGCTTCACTTTTCTAGTGGTCAACGCCTCATCAGAGACCTCAGGCACATGCTCAACAATCAAGTGTGTCAATGCCTTTGAAAACGCTTCAAACTCATCCATAGCGGTCTCGACAATATTGGGACCCAACAGCTTTTTGACCTCATTTTCCATAATTTTTGCACAGGTAATCATGCTTTTGATGTTTGAGATCATCTCGGTTTTTACGATCTCGGTATCAACACGGGAAAATTGCATGGCAATACAGAGCTGCTCTGCATTGAAAAGGCGCCATTCGGTATCGGTGACACGCTTTAGCCCCCAAAGCCCATCCGTATTTAATTTCGTACTCCAATATACTTCCCACTCAACCTTGCCATCGTAGCTTAAGGTACGCGCATAAAATTGCTTATCCTGAGAAAATTTTTCTAAAAATTCGATATAACGTTTCACAAACAACTCCAACATACTAATGAAAGGTTAAAATACTACAAAAGATATCTGTTGACTTTTCAAGCCACTCTCTATTTGATTCTCTATTTTATTTAATTTGATTCTCTATTTTATTTAATTTTCTATATTTAGCTTTTTAATTCGCATTAAGGTGTTTCTCTTTTTAGTGCTTTATACTCTTTACTTACTATTCACATACTCTTTACTTACAGTAGGTTATATTAACTTATATTAACTTAATTATTAACCGTATAGGCCTTAACATATCCTCCCAAGCACCCTCAACACGAAGACATCTTAATCGATTCCTACCCAACATTCAATCACTGATAACGTTTTTGAACACCTATTTTTCCTAACTCAAGCACTTAAATGGGCCATATTAACCAGAATGTTACATAAAAAAGGCATAAAAAGCGCATAAAAAACGCCTCTCTGCCGATATTTCAACACAGGCGCGTTTTAGAGTGATATACAAACATGTGACACATTACAAACATGTGTCACACTGTGCAAAGCATGAAAAAGAGGAAAGAGTGGAAAGAGCGAGATACACTGTAAGTGTTTGTACCTTGAGCCTTTAAAGCTCAGAGCAAGCCCTGCTGCTTCAACAGCGCATCAACCGTTGCATCTCGGCCTCTATACGCTCTGAACACCTCAATGGCCGGTTGACTACCGCCTTTTGCTAAAATCGTCTCACGGTAGTGCTGTGCGATGGGCTTTAATGCCTCCATATTATCAAGCCCCGCCTCCTCAAAACGACCAAAGGCATCCGCAGACATCACTTCAGCCCATTTATAGGAGTAGTAACCCGCCGCATAACCGCCTGCAAATAAGTGACTGAATGCGGGCAGCTGACTCTCATCGTCCAGGTAAGGAGTTTGAATCAACTCAGCGCGTATCGCCTTTTCTATCGCATAGGGGGATGCTGCTTGCGAACCCGATTGGTTAGCCACCTCTTCGTGGATAGCAAGATCGCTGAGTGCAAACAGCAACTGTCGAAGCGTTGCATTGCCTGCCCAGTAATAGCGACTCTCAATGATTTTCTCAATCGTCTCATCATCCAATGCCTCTCCGGTATCGACATGCTGACTGACCGATTTCAGAAGCTGGCGCTGATAGAGCCAGTTCTCATTAAATTGGCTGGCAATCTCAACCGCATCCCACCATATTAATACCCGATGCCGCCCCCTCGTTGACGCGCGTCAGCATATGCTGCAGTGCGTGCCCAAACTCATGAAACAGCGTCTCTGCATCATTCAAAGAGAAAAGCCCCGGCTTTCCTTGCTGAGGTGGACGAGCATTCATAACAAACAGCGCAACAGGCAACGACGCATCACACCCTTCTGGCGCCAATACCTCACTGCGATCGACAACCGTATTCATCCACGCCCCTTCACGCTTCAGCCCTGTGCGTGCAAAAGGATCCATAAAAAAGCCTGCGATCAATACCCCTTTCTCACGGACTTCGTAAAATTCAACATCCTCATGCCACGTCGGTACCTCCCCCTGTGGAACCGACTGAATATCGAGATCAAACAGCGATGCCATAATATCAAAGAGCGCCTGCATCACCTTGGGCACCTGCAGATATTGACGCACCCGCTCTTGATCAATATTGAAATAGGCCTGACGATAGCGCTCAACCCAATACGTCACATCCCAAGGCTTCAGATTATCTGAGGCCCCTGCCTGCTGCGTTTCAATGAATGCTTTAAGCGCCTCCAACTCCTGCTCTGCTGCAGGGATGGCTGCCCGCTTCAGCGAGGTTAAAAGATCACGTACCGCCGCTAAACTGGGCGCCATTTTACTGTCAAGGCTAAAATCCGCATAATGATCGAAACCGAGCAGCCGCGCCTTCTCATGCCGCAGAGAGAGAATCTCCTCCAAGATAGGGCGATTATCATACTCACTCGCCGTACCCCGTTCTTTGAACTGGCGATACATGTTCTCTCTCAGTCGGGTTGAGTCACACTGCTCCATAATTGCCAAATAGTTTGCACCGCTCACACTGAATGACCAGGGCCCTTTTTTAGCCTCTGTAGCCTCTTCAGCATCGTCAACAGACACGGCTTTGGCCGCCGCAACATCCAGCAACGCGTCCGGCAAGCCTTGCACCTGCTCAGGATCACTCACCTCAATGGCAACGACTTTCGCTTCCGCAACCAAATGGTTCTGAAAACGTTGCTGTAGATCTGAAAGCGATTGCTGAATCACCTGAAAGCGTTTTTGCGCATCCCCCTCAAGGTGTACCCCCGAGCGCTGCATCGCTTTAATGGTCTGCTCAACAATACGACGGCGCGTAGCACTCAACGTAGGCTCTTTCACCAGCTGCTGCAAACGGTCATATATTGGACGGCTCTGATTCATCTCCGTCATCAGCTCAACCACCTTGGGTCGAACCTGATCATAAGCCTCTTTCATAGACTCTTGATAACTCACCGACTGTAGATGATTGATCCGCGATGAAGGACCGCTCAAATCCCGCTCCAACCGCTCCAGCGGCACCATCAAAGAGTGCCATGTCGGCGCTGTCGTAT
>JAYPBG010000327.1:0-696 GCA_038124075.1 Gammaproteobacteria bacterium | reverse complement strand
CTTGAAACGCCTGCCGAACAGCATCAATGCGAGCCGTGATTGCCGGTACTACAGCCGTATGATCAATAGCACTCCAAACAGGGAGGTGAGCAAGGCCCTTATAAGCCCTGGATTGGGTCAGGGTGTTAAGCGGGTCTGAAACCGCATCTGTATTCAAATTTTTCATATTCAATCTCGATGTCTCCTATAGAGCCTCAGGGCCTCGACTACAGGCTCACTTTGGTGTGTTACACGTGTCTATACCACCCAATGTGACTGGGCTGGTACTGCTGTTGCTGTATGTGAATGTACAGCTCTCACTGATCGTAAATATCACTTCATTAGGCCCATAAGCAATGTCCACACCAGAAATGCCTTTGAGCTGAACGATCCCTATTGCATCTGCAAGTGGATAGCCTTTATGCAAAGTATACCAATGACCATTGATAAACACCTCCTGAAACGCTCGAGTATGATCACACGTGGGTGTGGCTTTGCAGGTGTTTAGGGTAAGCGACATGCCGTTGCTTATGGCCTCTTCCACCTTCTCTCGTTTCTGCTGATCCGTCAATGCCCCTTCCTCACCGTAGATCGTTTGCTGTAACGCTTCTAGCGTAATCGCAAGCGTAATATCATTAAAAGGTTGATCCGCACTCTCTGCCTTGCTACTGAAGGTCACCAGTGATGTGTCGCTGTTCGCGGCTTCAAGATAGTGTT
>JAYPBG010000326.1:3624-4332 GCA_038124075.1 Gammaproteobacteria bacterium | reverse complement strand
CGTTATGACTTCAACCAATTCAAAAAGTTTTTCCTCAATTTTCGATTTACCCTTGAAACCGGAAAAAAGAGAGATAAAAAAAGAACACGCCATCCTGTCACCTTTGCTCAGCTATTTAAAGGCATTCAAACCAGCCAGTTTGCCATCTCAGGCTCCTCGGCTGAGCCTGTGGCTCGAAAAAAAATCACTTTAAACAAACCAGAGACCGATATTGACCTTGTTCTTTGCATCCCAAGGTTTGAGCACTTACAACGTGAGCCATTCAAACAAAAAGTGATCAATCGCTTCTCGAATTATTTCAGCCGACTCGCGTCTAAAAACACACCTAAAAACGATAACCGTCTCTTTGAAGCCTTCACCTACTCCAATAAACTGTTGGATAATGGTGGGTTTAAATTTTCACTGAAGACAGACCCTCAATCACCTAAAATTGATATCACCGTTTACAGCAAAGAGACCGTTTCATTCGACACCCCCTCCTCAAGCGACCTTTTAAAAGTAGACATTGATAAAAAGCGCGTTGACTTGATACGCACCATTCCTGAAAACTGCAAAACATGGCTGAAGAGAAACCGCTTAATTTGGTTTAACGAGTCGATACATCGACTCCTCCAACGCTTTCACTATCGGATGAGAGAGTCTGGGAGCACGCTGCTTCAGCCCCATATTGCCGACATGGCGTTTGAAGGCAGCTCAACGCAAGAGCGC
>JAYPBG010000326.1:0-3614 GCA_038124075.1 Gammaproteobacteria bacterium | reverse complement strand
GTATGGAACTCTATAGACTGCTGAGTGACAGCACCTATAACGATAAAAATGAGCAGCTCTGGACGACACTGCTTGATCATCTCTCAACCTACACATCATGTTTAGGCCACCCCCCTGAAAAGCTTATGCACCACTACCTCACCACGGCATTTCCACCAGAAGCCAACAGTGACAGCCCTGCGCAAGAAGCTTTTCAAAAAACCCTAACGTATGTCATCGATACACCTACGCCGCGCCAGCTGCTTCTAAAGGTTCTCAATAATGCCGACTTACACACGCGTTTATGGCAAGCTATAAAGCCTCAATTCAAGCTTATTTCACCTGAAGCACTCATCCAACTATGGCCTGATGCAGAGCAAGATAAGCAAGGTGTTATGGCCCGCTTTCTTCAGCCCGCCACCCGCCACTATTTAGATCAACCTTCAGATCAACCTCATGCTAGCCCGCTTCAAAAACAGCTGCTGTCGATCTATTTGGCGCGCAGTGAGTCATCACTGACATCTGAGCTGGAGGCCGTCGTCGCACTGCATAACCATGCACCAAAACATAAGCCCGAGTGGCTCTCTAAACGTGCAACACAGATCATGTCACGGGCCTGTACGCCAAAGCCATTTCATAAAACCACCTTTTTGACCCTATTTGAGCTTTATAAGCGTCTCCCCATTAAAGTTAAAGATCAACGCGCCTTCTGCGCAATGCTTGAAGAGGTTCCCGACGCGGTCGCTGCGCACCCTATACTGCCCTTATTAATTCGCTACTATAAGATTGAGTCGTGCTTACGTCTTCTGACCTTTGATGCACCGCACCCCTCTAAACGCTGTGACTATTATGACGTGAATGCGCCCCATCTTAACGCACTTTATCACCTCAACAAATTGAATGACGATGAGGTTGATAGCGTCGCGGCGCTCCCCTGGTCTTTAACCTTACCCTGTGAAACGACCGACGCCGACGGAACGATTCGGAACTATCTTTACGAGCCAAATCAGAACTTAAGATGCTATACGATAAGCCGAGAAGGGGACGTTAAACAGATCAATTTACTGACGTGCCAGGCGCCGACAGTACCGCTCAAACCTGTAAAAAAAGAGCCGCTTAAACAGGTTACAGCTTCACCAGGCTACCCCATTTTAGTGGGTTTCTACCACCCCTACTGCCCCCTCGATAGCGAAATCTACTACCCATCTGGCGAGTACTATATTGGCACCGCTCTCGACGGCCGCCCCCATGGAGAAGGCGAACACACCTACCCTCTTAAGCAGCTTCCTAACCACTTAGAAAAAGCCATCGCATCACTGGTCATAGACAAAAACGTAAAACTCAAAACCCTCCCTTTTACCCTCAAGGGCGAGTTTCAAAAGGGTCTGCTCGACCGCGGTTATATGGAGTTCCCTATTTCACACATCAAAGTGTTTGCTCAACCACAGCCACTCAATGCACTCGACGCACTCAACGCAGATGATCAGCGCAAATGTAACGAAGTACTCAGTATCCAGTTTAAAAAGGGTGAAGCAACCTACTGCGCCATTAATAATTTTAGCTACTTTTTACAACGTCTGTGCATCATTCGATTTAATGAGGAAAAACGCTTGGTGCTCAAGAAGGTCAGTCTAACTTCCAAAAACGGTGAATTCAGGATCATAGGTCCCTTAAGAGAGAGCGGACAAGAGCTCTCACGAACACAAAAACACAGCACTCCTCACACGCACACGCCTGGATTGAGCGGTAAAGCACGCAACATCAATGGCCAAGGGGTATTTGAATGTGAAGATTACAGGTTTGAAGGCGAATTGGAAAACGGCGTTCCTCACGGTGTTGGGCAACTTACCTTGCCTGCAGGCTTCACAGCCTCCATACAAGCCCATAAGGGGACCCTCATTGACCCATGCCTGGAAAAGTTCGAAAAGCAGCTAACCCAAAAACAAGAAAATAACGGAGAAAAAAAGAGCTTCTTAGAGCGAAATCCAATCTACAAAGCACATAAATACCCATACATCATGCCTTCAGGCATTGAACATGCTTATTTTTCCTGCTACTCAGCCGATTTTGGCATCACCGCCATTGTGAATGATGGAATAATGCACGGGGAGCTCTTTTTATTACCTTCCCACCCAGACAATGCTGCGGGCGAGCAAGGCTGCACCCTCTCAGTCTACTATGGCAAAATGACTCGATTCTCGAGCCACCAGTTAGAACGCCTATCGGCTGCGTGGAAGATGCCCACACTGCAATCGCCGCCTTTAGCGCCGCCAGTAAAAATAGTCATGGGTCAGGAGCAACGCATTGTACAGCAAGGTATTGGAGAGTCATTTATTGGAGAGTCATTTGACGCTTCACTTAGGGAACAAAAGGGCCCCTTTTTCCTGGGCATTGACCTGCGAGAGACCTCAAAGTGCATACTCTTCGATAAGCCCTTCAAAACAGGCCAGCCTGTTTATAAAGTGACAAACGCCCCCTTTTTCACCCACGATCGCTCGACCTATTTTACCTCTTGGTCTGAGTCATTTTCAGAAGCGGTAAGAGCCGATCAGAAGAGCCCCCTAGCCCCCCTAGACATTGGCGGTAAGCCAGAGGTTCAGATCACCCACACACTCATCCAAATGGACTATTTAGGTGAATTGAAGTTTCATCCTTACGCACTAGACACTTACACACAAGACAGTGACTCAACAGAGGTATTGCTCACCGTACCCCACGGAGAGGGTATATTGTATTATCAGGGCATCGTTCGAGGCCGTTTTGTGAATTACTTGCCCGATGGGCACGTTCAATTTGCGCTGGCCACTGGCGAATTCATTGAAGCAGAGTTTGAGTTGGGCGCACTGATAACACCCCTTAACGATGAAGGGAACGCCACTCACTACGTAAAGTTTATCATTAAGGTGCTGACCATGCTCAATGCCGCTTACTGCAACCAATAAGCCCCCAGTAAGCCCCCAAGCAACAACAATAAACAACGAGCGCGCAGCGTTAACGCTGCTGCGCTTTGGCGCGCTGCGCAACGGCAACCAGTGAGCGGTTCTCGAGCCCAGCCGCTTCTGTGATGTAGTGACCGGCCTCTATCACTTTATCCAGATCAACCCCAGTTTCATACCCCATCCCCTTCAACATATAGAGCACATCCTCAGTCGCTGCATTACCTGTTGCACCGGCCGCATAAGGGCACCCCCCCAAGCCCGCTGTGGCACTGTCCACCACTCGAACACCCTCATCCAGAGCAGCCGCAATATTGGTGAGTGCCTGACCATAGGTGTTATGAAAATGGACCGCAAGCGCTTCCATCGGCACCACTTGGGCGCACGTTCTAACAACGTCAACGACCTGATCTCGTGTACCCACACCGATGGTGTCACCGATGGAGATCTCATAACAACCCATCTCATACAGCTTCTCAGAGACCTCAGCCACCTTGGCAGGCAACACCCTACCCTCATAAGGGCAACCGAGCGCACATGAGACATAGCCTCTAACGGGGATATCTTCGGACTGGGCCCTTTCAAGCAGCGGCTTAAAACGTTCAAGGCTTTGATCAATGGAGCACTGAATGTTCTTCTGGTTGAACATTTCCGATGCGGCTGTGAAGACAGCCACTTCGTCCATGTTAACCTCCATGG
>JAYPBG010000325.1:2371-4354 GCA_038124075.1 Gammaproteobacteria bacterium | reverse complement strand
ATGAGCGTGGGGTTCACCTCCTGCTGTTTCGACAGCGCTCACCATTTTCTCCAGACGATCGGACCCGATAACACAGGCTGCCTACTTTTAGATATCCGCATGCCAGGCATGAGCGGCTTGGAGTTGCAGGACAAAATGTCTGAGCTCGGTTATAGCATGCCTATTATATTCATCACCGGGCACGGCGATGTACCCATGGCGGTAAAGGCGATGAAAGGCGGGGCCATTGAGTTTTTGCAAAAGCCTTTTAAAGAGCAGGACTTACTTAACTGCATCGAAAAAACGGTCAACGTTCTGGAGTCGCGCTTTGAAGGTGAAAAACTTAAGCGCAATTACCAGAAAAGTTATGACTCACTCACCCCGCGGGAGCAGAGTGTTATGGAGATGATTGTCGATGGACACGCCAACAAAGTGATCGCCATCGATTTAGGCATCAGCCAGCGCACCGTTGAGATCCATCGCTCTCGCGTCATGAAGAAGATGGGCGCTCGTGCGCTTGCAGAGCTGGTGCAGATGGCCGTTATCTTAAAAAGCTGAACTTAACCACTCTGCATACTCTGCACCAAATGCATTGGCCAACCAAGCCCTCTCTTTTTAGAGGGCGATCAATCTCCATCCAGCATATCACCGACAGAACCTAAGATGGACCCTTCCCCCTGGCGCTGCCCACCCGCCGTTGGGGCACTCTGTATCACACGGTCCGCTAAACGTGAGAACGGTAAGCTTTGTAACCACACATAACCTGATCCACGCAGCGTGGTTAATACTAGGCCCTCTCCTCCAAAAAACATACTCTTTAAGCCAGATACCATTTCAATATCAAACTCAACCCCTTGAGTGAAGGCAACTAAACAGCCAGTATCGACCCTGAGCGTCTCATTTTGCAGTTTCTTGCGCACCACGGTACCGCCCGCATGCAAAAAGGCCATACCATCACCTTGCAACCTCTGAAGAATAAACCCTTCACCACCAAAAAAACCACTGCCTATTCGTTGATTGAAGGCGATATCGATTTTGGTGCCAAGCGCAGCCGCGAGGAATGAATCTTTTTGGCAGAGGATATCACCGCCCAGCGCCTCAAGATTAAGAGGTACAATACTCCCTGGAAAGGGTGCCGCAAACGCCACACGCTTCTTACCTGCCCCTGCGTTGGTAAAATGGGTCATAAAGAGCGACTCACCGGTAACCAGGCGCTTACCTGCACTGAGCACCTTTGAAAAGAACCCTTGCTCGACATCAGATCCATCACCCATTTTGGTGTCAAACATAATGCCGTCATCCATATAGTTCATCGCCCCGGCCTCAGCGACGACCGTCTCTTGTGGGTCAAGCTCCACTTCAACCACTTGCATATCGTGCCCAATAATTTCGTAATCTACCTCATGACAGCGCATTGTATTCACTCCTCCTACCTGACCTGACCTGACCTAAATGGATAATAAAACGATGAAAACCAAACGTCTATGACAAACGTTAAATCTCTAAAAAAGCGTCTACAGCACGGAAAAGCCTCGAGCAATATCACTTTTCAAATCATCAAGATGCTCTAAACCAACCGAGATGCGCAGCAACCCTTCTTCTATACCAGAGGCCTCTTTAGCTTCAGGGCTGAGACGACCATGTGTGGTTGTCGCAGGATGGGTAATGGTTGTCTTAACATCCCCCAGATTAGCGGTAATGGACATAATGCGGGTGCGATTGACCACTGCCCATGCCGCTTCCCGTCCACCCTTGACAACAAAGGAGAGCACAGCACCAAATGCGCTCTGCTGTTGGGCCGCCAATGAATGATGAGAGTGACTGGGCAGCCCTGCATAATGAACCTTGTCAACGGCAGGTTGCTCGGATAGCCACTGCGCCAACTGCATCGCAGACTCGCTTTGAGCCTTCATACGCAAGGCCAACGTTTCGAGACCTTTCAGTGCAATCCAAGCATTAAAAGGGCTCATGGTCGGCCCGCAGGTGCGCAACACACCATAAACC
>JAYPBG010000325.1:0-2361 GCA_038124075.1 Gammaproteobacteria bacterium | reverse complement strand
CCATTAAGGCATTGGATCCAACCACAGCCCCTCCAACCGAGCGCCCCTGACCATCCAAATATTTGGTCGCAGAGTGCACTACGATATCGGCGCCAAGTGCCAAAGGTCGCTGTAATATGGGTGTACAGAAACAGTTATCCACCACCAATACGGCACCATGAGCATGAGCAATCTTTGCGATCGCCTTTATATCGGCCACTTCACAGAGCGGATTCGAGGGTGTCTCAAGAAACAGCAGTTTGGTTTTTGGGGTTATCGCCGCTGCCCACCCATCCGGGTCGGTTAAATCAACCAGAGTCGTGTCGACACCAAATTTTTTCATATATTTATCAAACAGCACATGGGTTGTACCGAATATTGCGCGTGAGGCAACAATATGATCACCACTTTGCAGTAACGCTAAAAGCGTGGCTGTGATCGCTGACATACCCGATGCTGTCGCCACTGCGCGCTCCCCCCCTTCCAAAGCCGCTAAGCGTTGTTCGAAGCTGCGTACCGTAGGATTGGAAAAGCGCGAGTAGATATTACCTGGTTCATCACCACTGAAGCGTGCAGCAGCTTGCTCGGCTGAATTAAAAACAAAGCTCGACGTGGTAAATATCGGCTCACTATGCGAACCTTCATCCGTTCTCAGTTGACCGGTTCGAATCGCCAATGTCTCAGGGGCTGCCGCTTCAAGCGCCGACTCTAGATCATCGCATATCACTGAATCCATACTGTCAATCGTCATCGTTATGCAACCCAATCTCTTCATTATCATCCACGTTCGGTTTTCCAACCACCTGCTTAGCATTAACGCCTTGCTGTTTCGCATCATCACTGCGAATTTCCACTAAACGCTCAAAATAACCGGCGTCGATATCGCCTGTTACATAGTGACCATTGAAAACAGAGCAATCAAACGACTCAATTGAGCTGTTACCTTCACGCACCGCGGCACAGAGGTCATCCAGATCTTGATAATACATACCGTCGGCGCCAATAAGATCCTTAATCTCCTCTTCGCTGCGTTGGTGAGCGATCAGCTCATGAGCGGCGGGCATATCAATGCCGTAGACGTTGGGGTAACGCACCGCCGGTGCCGCCGAAGCAAAATAGACTTTATTGGCACCAGCATCGCGGGCCATCTGAATGATCTGCCCACAAGTGGTACCGCGCACAATTGAGTCATCGACCAGGAGCACATTTTTTCCTTGAAACTCTAAATCAATCGCATTCAGTTTATGGCGTACTGAACGACGACGTTCCTGCTGGCCTGGCATGATAAAGGTACGCCCAATATAGCGGTTTTTAATAAAACCTTCTCGGTACTTAACTTTGAGCAAATTGGCCAGCTCAAGCGCGGAGGTTCGACTGGTATCGGGTATCGGGATGACAACATCAATATCATGTTCAGGGTGCTGGCGCAGAATCTTTTCAGCCAAACGCTCCCCCATGCGTAAGCGGGCTTTATAGACCGAAACATTATCAATAATAGAGTCGGGCCGTGCCAAGTAGACATGCTCAAAAATACAGGGGGTCAGCGATGGATTCTCGGCGCATTGACGCGTGTGCAGTTCACCCTCATTGGTGATATAGATCGCCTCGCCTGGGGCGATGTCTCCCACCAATTCAAAACCGAGCGAGTTCAACGCCACACTCTCTGAGGCAATCATATAGTCGACTTCACCATCAGGATGGACGCGTTTACCATACACAACCGGACGAATACCATTGGGATCACGAAATCCGACGATGCCATAGCCTGTGATCATAGCAACCACCGCATAAGCGCCTCGACAACGTTTATGCACACCGGCCACAGCAGCAAAGATATCCTCTTCTGTTGGCTTTAATTTATTGCGTTCATGCAGTTCATGAGCAAAAATATTGAGCAGGACTTCCGAATCTGAGTTGGTATTGATATGACGCAGATCCGCTTCATAGACCGCTTTTGCTACCTCATCAGCATTGATTAAGTTGCCGTTATGGGCCAAGGTGATACCATATGGTGAATTAACGTAAAAAGGCTGCGCCTCTGCAGAGCTGGAAGACCCTGCTGTCGGGTAGCGCACATGGCCAATACCAACATTGCCCACTAAACGTTCCATATGGCGCTTATGAAAAACATCCCGAACCATGCCGTTATCTTTTCTCAGGTATAAACGCCCTTTGTCACAGGTGACCATACCTGCTGCATCTTGCCCTCTATGCTGCAGCACTGTTAAGGCATCATATAACAGCTGATTGACCCGAGATTGACTGACAACACCGACTATACCGCACATTCGCTTTTCACCTCTAAATACAAACCCATATCTTTTCAAGCCACATCAAGGTCGCTTGAGACAGTTTCATTAATAAGCTCCATTCTCATACGTT
>JAYPBG010000324.1:3128-4356 GCA_038124075.1 Gammaproteobacteria bacterium | reverse complement strand
CGCCTTATAAATACAATCTAGCGCACTTTAATACGATCAATACGGTGAGCTTTGATCACCCTGACCCGTCAATTTTTACGGTGATGACATCACAGTCGAACAATAAGGGTACTGCGAATATCGATTTTGTCCTGTTCCCTCCGCGTTGGATGGTGGCAGAGCATACCTTTCGCCCTCCCTATTTTCATCGTAATGTTATGGGCGAGTTGATGGGGTTGATCACCGGTGTGTACGATGCTAAGGAAGAGGGGTTTAAGCCGGGGGGTATCAGTATTCATAACCCGATGACACCTCATGGTCCCGAAGTCTCTGTGTATGAGAAAGCAAGCGAAGCCCCTCTTGCCCCTGTTAAACAGCAGGACACTTATGCGTTTATGTTTGAAAGCCGATACCCATGGCATCCGACCCAGCAAGCCTTAGCGCTGGAAACGCTCGATCAGGACTATAAGTCATGTTGGTCCAATTTTCCAAAAGCCGATCTAAATAATCTGTAATACTAGGTGTTTTTTATGCAATTAGCATCCAATAATCCCAATCTGACGTCGTGGGTTGATGTACCTGCAGAGAGTGATTTCCCTATACAAAATCTTCCTTTTGGTATTTTCTCATCCGTTGGTGAGACACCTCGTGTCGGTGTTGCCATTGGTAATCAGATCTTAGACCTTAGATCTGTCGCAGAGAAAGGGTTTTTAGAGGGTATCGGTATACCGGCATCGGTGTATGATCAAAAGGTGTTGAACCCATTAATGGAGCACGGGAAGCAAGGGGTTAGATCGCTCAGAGAGCAGCTCTCTGTTATGCTCGATAAGGGGCAAGAGGGTCGCTATCGGGCTAGTTTAGAGTCGGCGCTTGTACCCATGGATGAAGCGACTTTGCATCTGCCGGTGCGTGTTGGGGATTATACTGATTTTTATTCGAGTCAAGATCATGCTCAAAATGTTGGGGCGCTCTTTCGTGATCCAGCCAACGCTTTACCACGTAATTGGAAGCATTTGCCCATTGGTTATCATGGCAGGGCATCCTCTATCGTACTCTCTGGTACCGATGTGAAGCGTCCAAGAGGTCAATCCTTACCTCCGAAGGCAGCAGAGATACAGCCACAATTTTCCTCCTCGGCTAAATTGGATTATGAGTTGGAGATGGCCTTTGTCACCTTTGAAGGTAAAGGGTTGGGTAATTCGATCACTACAGCAGAAGCGGATGATTATATTTTTGGTTTGTGTCTGTT
>JAYPBG010000324.1:589-3118 GCA_038124075.1 Gammaproteobacteria bacterium | reverse complement strand
TTTAATGACTGGTCTGCGCGTGATATTCAGGCGTGGGAATATCAGCCACTTGGCCCTTTTTTGTCAAAAAGTTTTGCTTCAACCGTTTCGCCGTGGATTGTGACGTTAGATGCTTTAGAGCCGTACCGCATTCCCGGCCCTCGCCAAGAACCTGCGGTATTGGACTATCTTCAGTTGCAAGGGGATCATCATTTTGATATCAACTTAAAGGTGTCCATTATTTCTCAGATAGACTCTGCCCATACAGATTTTGATAAGAGTAATCAAAACCGCTGTGAGACCACGGTGACCCGCTCGAGCACTAAAAACCTCTACTGGAGTATGAGTCAGCAACTTGCTCATCACACCATCAATGGTTGCAATATTCGCGCAGGAGATATGATGGCGTCAGGCACCATCAGCGGATCTGAACCGGGTTCTGAGGGTTGTTTGCTTGAGAAGACCAAAGGGGGGAAGACGCCTATTGGTTTAGCTGATGGCACTTCTCGCGCTTTCTTAGAGGATGGTGATGAGGTGAGGTTAACCGGTTTTGCGCAAAGAGAAGGCGGTATACGCATTGGATTTGGTTCTGCGGCTGGAAAGATTGTGCCAGCCAGCGAATAAGGGCCGTGGAAAGAAAAGATTATCCCAAAATACTTGCTCTCTTGTCCTGCTTCTTCGTTAAGCCTCCGGTTACATAGAGTGACTATGCGCCCTGCGGCTTGCCTTGAATCAGAACAACATAGCGGTGTCTTTTTCGATGATCTTTTCTTTCCACGGCCCTAACCGTGAAGAGCACAGTGTATCCACTGACCTCATGATAAGCCTCAGCACAGACCCCATTCATGGAAGGAGAATAGTATGTTTGCAACGCCCCAGGTGACACCCCATAGAGCCCCGATCGTGGATAACCGCTCGGTCTCTTCTGTTATCACGGCCACTGGCACAACAGAGTCAGTAGAGACGCCCAATTCATTGGGTATTATAAAAGAGGCGAGCTTGCCACACTCGGTCGAAGAGATGAGCGAGCTGCATAATGGTGTTCGGCCTTTTGGTGTAGAGTTTATCTCGCCAAATGCTCATATGTTAAAAGATTTTTTTACAAATAAATTGGGTTTTGAGTTGATCGGCTATAATGGCCCTGATAACCATGGTCCTGAAAAATATGACTCTGGTGATACGACGGCCCGTTCCTACGCACTGAAAGAGGGTGTCGTAACTTTTTTGCTCACCGAAGCTTTGATGGATCGTGGAGAGCCCTACCGTTATGATACAGGCTCAACCGGTGCTATGAAGGATGACCCTCATGCGCGTCTGGCGTTTCAAAATAGCCATAAGGCCGGTGCGCGTACGGTGTTGAAAGCGGTGCCCGCTGAAAAGAACTTCCATGAGTTAATTGTGAAAACCGCTGAAAACTATAATGCGTCTCATGAAACGCCTTTGGATATAGAGGCGCTGATCCAGGATGAGGGGCATTATCGTTATGCAACCATCCCGAGTGCTGGGGGGATCAATTATACGTTTTTTCAGTCCAACCAAGGCCTTTCACCCTCTCTGCCCGGCTATCAAGCGTTGAGTGAAGATTTTTTAAATGTCAGTGCCGAAGAGGTGCTTAAGAGTCAATCAGTAACACCCCGTGATCTTGAGCGGACGGGGGCTTTTATTGATCATATTGTGACGAATGGGCCTGAAGATACGATGGAGTTGATTACCCATGAGCGTGCTGTGCTGTTTGGTCATAAGGTGTCACAACGTTTCAGCCCAGTGGATGTGCGAACCGAATTTACGGCTCTGTACAGTCAGGTGTCGCACTCAGGCCCCGAGGGTACGCGTACGGATCAGAATGAGTATACTCCGGTTAATGAGCCGGTGCCTATGCGAGAGAAGCTGGAGACGAGTGGTGGGCGCCCGGTTTACTTAGGCCAGATCGAGGCGCATGTGGATGCCAGTGGTACAGAGATCCAGCACATCGCATTAAACTACCCAGATGTCGTCGATAAAGTCGGCTCTATGCGTGACAAAAATTTTCAATTCTTAAAAAATGTTGGCGGTGAAGACTACTATGAGAAGGCTGATGAGTTTGGCTGGTCTTTGCGAGATTATATGGTGAGGGAGGGGGGCTTCTCTGAGGCGAGATTTGATCGAGCCAAGGCGTTAAATATCATGTTCTCTATTGAAAATAAAGAGGGCATTCGTCGAGGTGAGTCGCCTAAAGCGTTGGTGCAGATCTTCTCACGCCATATCTTTGGTGAGATGTCGCTCTTTTTTGAGTTTATTACTCGACACAATGGGGCCCAAGGTTTTGGTAAAGAGAACTTTAATGGTCTCTATCGCTCTCTAGAGGAGCTACAGAAAGAGCTGGGTTTGTTTGTCAGGAGTGATCCACAGTTAATAAAGGGTCATGATACAGGTCATGACGCAGGTGTTCTGACCTGATGTTAACATCGTTCCGGCCCCCCTTGGTGCTCTAGGGGGGGGCGAATGATGCAATAGCGCTTAAAATATGACTAAAATATAACAAAAAGAAACGCTCGGTGATGCGAGGTGTGT
>JAYPBG010000324.1:0-579 GCA_038124075.1 Gammaproteobacteria bacterium | reverse complement strand
ACGTGCTATATACTTGTCAGGATCTCAAAGTGCTCAGGGCTCTCAGCGTTCTCAGTCCTCTCAACATGCTCAGAGTGGTGTTGCACTCATTTTTATCCTACTGTTTTTAACCTTAGGGACGGCAGCCTATATGGTAAAACAGAGTTACTCTCAGAAACTCAAGGTTGAAGGTCAGTCGCATCAAAGGGGGTCATTAAAACAGATACAAGATGCTCTGATCGGTTACGCCATTCAAAACCCCATTCCTGGAAAATTTCCCTGCCCTGATACCGATGGGGATGGGCGAGAAGATACCGATAACGATTCAGCATGTGACCTCAGGCAGGGTTGGATCCCCTATGTTGATTTGGATCTGCCGGTGCTGCTGGATTCAAGCCAGGAGCGCTATTGGTACGGTGTTGATCCATCCATTGATCGCTTTAACCATACACCATTACAGGATATGGTCGAGGATGACTTAATGTTGAACCTTGATGCTGAAAAGGTTGCTGCGGTCATTATTGCGCCACAAGAGAGGGTGGAGGGGCAAGGCTCTAGGGCGGTGACAAGCGATGTGAATATTATAAATATTATGCAACA
>JAYPBG010000323.1:3601-4362 GCA_038124075.1 Gammaproteobacteria bacterium | reverse complement strand
CGGCGCACTCAGCGCCGCTCCCGTTCGCTCTTCCCTCCCGAAGCGGGTCACCTCGCCTAGCGGAGTGGTCCCAGACTCTCACCGCGTGAGGCGCCCAGGGGGGGGCTTGTTAAGGGGTGTTGTTAAGGTTGTTTAGCGCTGCTCTGTGTGCAGTTTGAAGTGCTTGCTCGTTGACAAGATGCTCTTTAATGAAGGCGAGCGGTCTCTTTTCGTTATGGGGGGGATGGCCTATCTCTAAAATGGTGAGTGTGCGGCCAAAGCAGGGCTCACTTTTTTGCCCACCTTTCTCTTCATCTTTCTCTTCATCTTCAAAGTAGGTAAAAGGGTTGAGTTCTGCAATCTCTGTTTTCAGCCCATAATCGATCAGTAGCTGCCCAAACAGCTGCTTTGAGTTTTCAAGCCTCTCTATCAGGTCGGCAGGCAGGTGGCGTGTCTCTATGCTCAGCGTAGCATGCAGAATGGGTTGATCTGTAATTTGTTGAAAAATGGACGAGTGGCGAATATATAAGCTGCCTTCTCTCTTCGAGTATCGTTCTATGGCGTAGGTCGCCCCAAAATAGGCTTTCAGCATCGGCGTCATTAAGTTATGACGGCTGGCTAACATTTCTCCTATTGAGGTCTGCTGTGGGGGCGGTGAGTCACCAGGGTGGTGAGAGATCATTCGTGTCCTTTGTTGATGCAGTCGTACAAATTGCCTGCAAAATTACCACAAAATAGGCTCATCGTACACCTTGCCGTTCTATTCCTGCCAACGTCTACCC
>JAYPBG010000323.1:0-3591 GCA_038124075.1 Gammaproteobacteria bacterium | reverse complement strand
TCTACCCCTATCTACCCTGCTCTTTGCAAGGCTTGCCCACACTCTGGGTCTTCTCGCCTCACAAAAACCTGACCAATTGATAAGATTGTCTCGCTTTATTGATGGTTTTAAGTATTATTAAGATGCTGATAACGTGTATACTTTCCTTGGTATGCTGAGAGTGACCATAGATTATGTAGGCAGGGGATATGGCAAATCAACGGGTAGCGATCATTGGTGCGGGGCCTGCGGGTTCGGCGGCGGCGAATGCACTGTTAAAGAAAGGCTTTGAGGTGGTGCTGTTTGAAAAATCATCCTATATCGGTGGCCGCAGTTATAGCCACCGCGATCAGGGGTTTGTGTTGGATACGGGCGCCGGGTTTGTAACCAATTTTTATCATAGACTCTTTAAGCTGGCTAAACAGGGTGGGTTTTCAACACTTTTTCAGCCGATCAGTCGTGTGACCGGACTTGTCAAAGAGGGGGAGTTGGCGACTCTGGGTATCGGTTCTGCCTCCTCCTTTTTTCGCTTTCCCTGGGTATCGTTTACAGAGAAGTTAAAAATGGTGGGGTGGGGCGCTGCCATAACTAAACGGCGTCGACATCTGGATATCGCCGCTGCGGATACTTTGTCAAAGTATGATAAGGGGTCCATTGCTGGGTATATTAAAAAGAAGCTGGGCGATAACGTCTATCACTATTTTATTCGACCAGGCATTGAGCCTTTTTGGTATTTCTCGTGCGATGAGGCGTCTGAGGCGTTGATCCGTGGGCTCACGGCGCATGCCGCAGGCGCCTCTTTTTATGCGTTGCCGGAAGGGATTGATCAGATCTGCAGCGAGCTTGTAAAGGGGGCTGAGCTGCGTACCGGATGTGCCGTGTCGCATCTGTCAGTCGAGGGTGATCGAGTCTCTGTTGGTTATCAACGTACCTCTTCTGAGGCATCGGAGGTGAGTCAGATTCAGAGTGAGGAAAGTGAGCGCTTTGATCATATCGTGGTTGCAACCACGGCGTCTGTCGCATCGGGGCTCTCGAAACATTTGCCCAGTCTGTGGTTTACAGAGGAGCAGCGGCGTTTTCTTGAGGAGCAGCGTTACGCCTCAAATATTCATGCGGCCTTTCGTGTCGACCAGCGTGTTGAAAAAAGTGATATGAGCTCAGTGTTTCCCTGTGGTCCTGGTGAGCACCCCGTCGCAGCCGTCTCTTTTGTCAGTGCGAAACAGGTTGGTACCCGACAACGTCGTGCGCCTAAAGGTGAAGAGGGTGGTCAAGAGGGTGGTGAGTTGATCAGTGTTTATCTCTCCCATAAAGAGAGTGAGAAGCGCTTAAATGAGACGGAGGCGTCGATCTACGCGTTCTGCTGGGCACATGCACGTGCCCTCTATCCTGCGTTGCCAGAGACGTACACCCCATTTCATCTGAGTCGGCGTGCCGAAGCGATTCCGATACCAAAACCTGGGCACTATCGTGCGGCAGATGCCTTTGTAAAAGCACAAGCACACTCCTCTGCGCCTGTACGCTTTTGCGGAGATTATCTCTCTACCGCCACATTGGAAGGGGCTATAGCATCGGGTCTTAAGGCTGCGCAGGAAATTATTCGGTTGTGACGCTTATTTGGTTGTGACACTATTTTAATTTTATATTTTTTACAAGGAGGTAGAAGGTTTTGGATATTGGAATGTTATCTGGAGGTGGTGGGCTTGGAGCGTTAGGGGCTGTTCAGCATCTTGCATGCATGGACCCTGTACCGGGGCGGCGTTTCGGTCTGCGTCGTGTACCAAAAGAGGTGCCAGGCACGCTTGCGCAGGCGAAGGTGTTGGTGGCTTCAGATGGTCCAAAAGCCTCGAATACTTCAGGCTCACTGAGGGCGTTTATTAGACGTACGCAGCCTGCTCAGAATGTTTTAACCGTCAGTCTGGGTGGGGCTCTGGGAAAAGGGGCTACGGCGGCCATGGGCGGTGCAGCTGCTCGAGCAGCGAACGATGGACTGCGTAAAGTGAAGCTGTCTGATATCTCCCTGAAAGGCACGCGTGAAGCCATGACGAAAACCTTAGTGCAGTGGTCTTTGCTTGAGTCGCTGAACAATGCGGTGCGAGCGCGCCTAAATGAGAGTGTAAAAGACCTTAGCTTTCCGGGTAAAAAGCATTGGGTGATTTTTACCTCGGGTTTGATGACGTCGATGGCCGTAGCATCAGCGATGGTGCCTGCCCGTCGGCTGCCTCCGAATGCGCAGGTATTTAAGATGATCGGTAAAGAGGCGCTCTTATCCTGTCCAGTCTGTTTGGTACGCAGTTATGCGCAAGAGCCTACCTCATTGAATGCACAGGTTGCGAAGCAGCGTCGTGCATGGGCGCTGATGGCTGTTGCGTCTGCGTGGACGGCGTACAATGGCGCTGACTTTATTCGAGCGTCAAAGTCCAATATTTACCCTCTGGTTGGGCATATGGCGATCAGTGCTTCAGTCTCAAGAGTCAGTAATGAGATTTACAGTCAATCTAAAGCGGAGTTGACGCGCTGGGTGAATAAACTTCAGGCGTTTGCCGCTGAGGATGAAGATAAGAGAGGTGAAGATAAGAGAGGTGAAGATAAGAGAAGAAGAGCGTGAGCGCGGTCGTGTCAGCGCGCTTGATAGCGCCAGAACTGGACTTTTTTGATCAGCTCATTAAAGTCGAACGGTTTAAGCATGACGTCGTCCATACCGGACTGTTTACAGCGCTCGTTGATCTCTTTGGAGGCGCTGGCGGTGAGGGCGATAATGGGCGTTTTGTTTTTTGCGCTGTTTTGTGAAGTGTTATGTGAAGTGTGTGCTTCATGTTCGCGGATGGCTTTGGAAGCTTCAAAGCCATCCATAACCGGCATTAAGCAGTCCATGAAGATTAGATCAATGTGCTGCTGCTTAAACAGGTTGACAGCCTCTTCTCCGTTGTTTGCGACAAGCAGAGTGATCTCCTGTTCATCGAGGGCCAGCCCGACCAGATCGCAGTTCATGGGGGTGTCATCGACCACCATAAGGGTCATGCCATCGAGTGAGATGGATTCCCAAGGGTGTTGTTCACCGTTGCTGATGTTGGAGGGGCCTGCTGGGGCGTTGAGGCCCTGCTCAGAGGTCACCGCCATCAGTTCGAGGTGAACGGTAAAGGTGCTGCCAACACCGACTTGGCTGGTGGTTGAGAGGGTGCCGTTCATGAGGTCAAGCAGCTGTTTTGTAATGGTGAGCCCGAGGCCGGTTCCACCAAAGCGGCGTGTGGTGGATGATTCGGCTTGCGTAAAAGGGTCAAATAAGGTGCTGATTTTTTCTTCTGGTATTCCGATGCCCGTATCTTTTACGCTGATTTCAAATTGGTATGTTCTGTTTGTTTCATCGGGGGTGCCGTTTAAGCAGAGCTCAATGGAGCCTTTCTCGGTGAATTTTATCGCGTTTCCTACAATGTTTATTAAGATCTGTTTGATCCGAGTGCGATCACCAAGGACGGTGGGGTAAGGCTCGTTGGGTACCGTCTGTTTTAATTCCACGCCCTCTTTGCGGTTGGGATCAAACGAGCAGAGATTGAAGACCTACTGAACAAGCTGGATGATGTCGATCGGTTCAGGGGTTAATGAGAGCTTCCCGGC
>JAYPBG010000322.1:0-4377 GCA_038124075.1 Gammaproteobacteria bacterium | reverse complement strand
GCTTTAAGCGGTCGCCATCGTCATGAATGTCTTGCAGTGCAACCGCTTTTGGACAGATATAGCCCTTACTGTATGGGTCTTTTGGATCGCCTTTGATGGAGATGACCTTGCCATCTTGGTGCTTGATTGCTAACCCGCACATCGCCTCGCAAAGGTGGCAGGTTCGATAGTGGGTGTTTGGCGCTGAAGAGGAGGGTTCTGCAGCGGTGTGTTGATTAAGCTCAATGGGTTGGTCGGTCACTGATCTGTTCTCCTCGTTACTGGGCCCGCGTCACTCTATGCTGTTTTATGCCGTTCTATGTTGTTTTCAGACCCTCATAACGAGCCGCTTTAACAACTCATTTAATATTATTCGGAAAGTTGATAAATGCAATGTTTGCGTCGTTAAAAGCGGTTACTCCAGCGAAATGGTCGGCAGCTCGATGCTCTCTGGAGGGGGCGGTGTCGGCATATCCGGTACCCGCTTTAGAAGTTGGTCAAGCGTGGTGCGTAGAGGTGAGACGGGGGGACCGCCTGCTTTTTCTTGTTCGAGGTCATCATGTACAACCTGTTCGGCATGCATTTGAGAGATGAAGTTGTAGTTTTGTGGCAGTTTTGGATCATAGCACTTAGCTTGGGCTTTGGCGGTGCAGACATGGTGCCAAGCATTGCCAATGCCCTCCTTAGATAGAAAATAGCAGGACTTAATGTTGTTAATGGGCTCTTTTTCTGGAACGAAGGGGATGATGCCGACTTGCCATATTTTGTGGCCAATCTTAGTGCACTTGCCTTCTGCTTCCCATAGGGCTGATTGCATGACGCGTGTGCAGCAGTCAATGGCACTGAAATCATCTAAGGTGATTTGACTGAAGAGTGGGCGCCAAATAGGCTCGTACTGTATGTTGTTTATACGTCTTGCTTGTGTGGCCGAAATGGCGCTCTCCCCTGATAGGAGCTTGCCGGGGCCGACACTGTTCCAGTTCTCGGAAAAGGGCTCAATAGTAGGTCTAAAGGATGGTGCTTGTTGAGGAGGGAATACTTTATGTTTATGGGTGGGGGCGCTCTTATCCCTTATGTTGTTTACCCCGCTATGGCTCCCACCACTGCTACCACCACCGCTGCTGAAGGTTGTTGTTTGGTCAGAAAATGGAAAAGCTTCTACTTTTGCTTTGACTGGGGGGGTGTCTCTTTGATCGCCGGTGTCACTGCCCTGGCTTTTGCTCTTTTCTGGCGCGGAAAGCGACCAATCCAGCACCGGCTGGGCACTGCTGGGTAGACAATAAGATAAGATAAACAATATCAGGCATCTATAGATAGTTAATCTAACGGCTGAATGTGTTAAACTGCTGTGCACTGAGCCTCGTATGATAAATGGCTTGTAAAAGAGCCTGAAATTAGTAGAATTTGCAAACATCTTTATGAATATAGGCTTTCGGCCTTCGCCCCTTTAACTATCAGTGTAGCCGTGCGGCCCTAATAGCACCATTAGCCGCAGAGCAGGTGATCATAATTATATATTAGCCAGAATTAGGTAGGATATAGAATGTCTTCAAGGAAAAAAAAATGCACTCACCCCTCTATCGATATAAGAAATTGGCTCAATCTTGGCGTCTACTATAAGTGTTTACTCTTGCCTCTAGCCTTAAGCTTGTTTGTTTTGAGTGGCTGCTCAACGGTATACAAGGGTACAGGGGATGTTTTAATCAGCTATGCAGGGGATGAGGCCATTCCATACCTGTTAAGAACTGAAGACATTGATATGGTGTGTGGGCTGTCTGAGTCATTGGCGCCTTTTATTTTCTCGTTTGAGGAGGTGACGCACTCCCCTGATCAGCTCAAAATTGTACTGCATATGATATCAGGCCACTGTGCTCAAAAGAAAGCCTCTGAAGCTCAACTGCAGTACCTTCAGGCCGTTAAGCGGGGAAACAGTTTGGAAGCGAAAGATGCGCGTATTCTGCAAAAGCGCTACCTAAACCTTGCGGCATCGCGCTATTTTCTTGGTTATAAGTCCCTGATTGCAGCGTATGGGGAGCCAGGAGAAGCGTGCCCTAAGTTGAACGAGCATAGTGATCAAATGTATTGGCTGGCCGGCTTGCTCAATGGCCTGCAGTCACTTTTTTCTGATATGGGTTCCGAAGCGGCTGCGGGCATCCCTACCGATATTGCAGTCAAGGTGGCCAGGTCTGCTGAGTGCTTAAATGATGAGCGGTGGTGGGGTGCGCCGCGCGCTATTCAAGGGGCCGTCTGGGCCATGCTCCCAGGTTCTGGTCCAAAGGGAGTCGATCCTTATAAAATGTTGTCGGAAGCCTCCGAGGTGGGTGAGCGGCGTCGAGTCCGCTTAGCGCACGTTTTAGCTGCAGAAGTTTATTTGAGCAAAGGGCAAACCGATAAGGTAAAAGAGATTATTCGAGTCAATGCGCAGCAGGTGCAAGAGAAGCCTGCTGACCCAGCGTATAACTTGCTCGACCGACTTGCATACAACCAGCTTGTAATCATTTCCGATCAACTTTGGAGTCAGGCTGTGGGGCATCGAACCCCTTGGCTTGGGTATGGAACATTTTGGGATGATGAGGATGAGGATGTATTGGATCTGGACATTGGTGATTTACTGTAGCAGGTTGAGCGCCGCTTCTAGCCGATGAAGTACAGAGTCGAAGTAAATATTGTAAGAACTGTTGTAAGAACTGTCGTAAGTACCAAGAAAACAAAATGTGATCAATTAGGACCAAAAGGACCCTGGGAGAGAAAACGTGAGTAGTCAGCAAAAAAAATTAGCAAGATCCGTAGAAACAGCAGATGAACTTAACAGCCGTAGCCGTATGAACGGCAGTAAACGCTGGTTAGGCAGCTTAACGGCCGCCAGTACAGCCATTGTGCTCTCGTTTGCAGCAATGAACGCATCGGCCATGGCCAAGAAAACGTATTGTGTCTTTGATCCTGTTGGCGCCAGCGGGCCTATTTTTCAGAAAATGAAAGATTATCAAGTGGCAGCACTGGAGTGGGGTGTCGAATTTGAACTCAAACCTTATACTGATGAGCGTGTTGCTGAAGAAGACTTTAAATCGGGTCAGTGTGATGCTGTAGGGCTCACCGGTGTGCGTGGCCGCAAGTTCAACTCATTTACCGGTACCATTGACTCTGTTGGGGCGATTCCCACGTATGATCATATGGCCGTTGTCTTGAAAACACTGGCCAAGAACAAGGCGGCCCCTTTGATGCGCTCTGGAGAGTATGAGGTGACCGGTATTGTTCCGGGTGGGCAGGTCTTTCTTTATGTAAATGACCGAACGATCGACTCGGTCAGTGAAATGTCGGGTAAAAAATTGGGTATTTTGGAGTCTGACCCCGCTCAGAAAGTGATGTCCATGTCGATTGGCGCATCGCCCGTCAGCACCAGTATTTCCACAATGTACAGCCAGTTCAACAACCACTCCCTTGATATCGTACCGGGACCCGCCATTGTTTATGAGGCGATGGAGCTTCATAAAGGGCTCGAGCCGGGTGGTGGTATTGTCGATTACTCTGTAGGTCAATTAACGCTACAGATGATTGTGCGCCACCAAAACTTTCCTGACGGTTTTGGCCAGAAATCACGAGAGTATGTTGTTAACTCAATGAAGCGTTCGCTTGATGTCCTGGAAACCTCTGAGGAAGGCATTGATCAAAAGTGGTGGATCAACATACCCAAGGCTAATCGTGTAGAGTACTCAGAAATGTTGCGTCAGGCGCGGCTTTCTTTAAGAGATAAAGGTATATACGATGGAAAAATGTTGACGGTCTTGCGGCAAGTTCGATGCAAAAAAGAGCCTACTGCATCGGAGTGTACAGCAGCCGATAAGGAATAGGCTCTCAATCCGCCCTCTCAAGGCCCCGCCATTGAGGCTTAGATCTTAAACCTCAATGGCGCTGGGCTTTTACCTTACATCTCCTACACCTTTTTGAAACCTTAGAACATGTTGGTTGTGGTTTAATGGCATTTATCGATCGATTTGCTCGCCGTTCTGGGCGAGAGTGGCTCTCCTCGCTTCCTGTTTTGCTTCTCCTGTTGACAACGATCAGCTCCGAAACGTTGGAGTTTTCTCATGCGCAGCTATTAAAGCTAGGTGAGCATTTATGGAAAGACTATTACTTACTTCGCACAGATTTACCCACCCCAACCTGCACCCTTGAGGTTGATATTGAGGCTGAGATAAAACAGCTGGAGCAGGCGCACATTGCGGAAGCAGAAGCGGATGAGCTAGGGCTGTTTGAGCCTGAGCCTTTTGATGCAGCAGCTGCACGAACATCCATTGAGGGAGGGGTCGAGGTCTGTCGTCAGGAGTTCGCACGGGCAGAAGAGAATCAGAGTCGAGTGACGCCAACGGTACGACTGTTTCGTACCGTGGAAGGTGGCAT
>JAYPBG010000321.1:3668-4397 GCA_038124075.1 Gammaproteobacteria bacterium | reverse complement strand
GAATGATAGGCTTGGCAAGATAATCTACAGCACCCGCTTCATAGGCTTTCAGCACCTCCGTTGTTTCCGCCCCTTGAGCCGTCACCATAACAATCGGGGTATTTCGGTGCATATTCGATTTTGTAATCAGTTCTGCGACCTCATAACCACTCATATCTGGCATATTAACATCCAGTAGGACTAAAGCGAACGTATTATGCATGAGCAATTCTAAAGCGCCATATCCTGAGGCTGCTTGCACCAGTTCAACACTGTCGCTTAATGGCTCTAGTACCATCGACAGCGCTCGAAGATTCGCAGGAATATCGTCTACTATTAGAACTTTGGATCGCATACACTTAGATATTTTTATTTTTGTACATTTTTACTTTTTACTTTTTACTTTACACAGACTTATATTAAACAGCTATATCTTATTGTAGTACAAATCATACGCTATAGGTGCACAAGCGCTGTATATTTTAATTTGCAATTCTTATAAAACTTTAGGAGATATAATAAGTTGATTCGATATGGATAATAACCTAATGTGCGGTACACAAAGCGGATACTGTTTACAAGCGACCCACCCTCTTGTCATTGATAACGTGATCGATATTTTAGGGCCGTGGAAAAAAAAGATTATCCGACAAACTAAAATATCGATGACGAATGAGGCTTACGATTTCCTATCATCTGGCAGCAGTAGACAGCTGCGAAACCATCTAAACATCAACCTCTTCACTGGGG
>JAYPBG010000321.1:754-3658 GCA_038124075.1 Gammaproteobacteria bacterium | reverse complement strand
TAGAGCACACCCAGTGCAGCGGCAGAGCCCAGTGTCGACGCTATTATCGCAAAAATATTTACGTCCTCCTTGCCTTTCTTTTTAGTCGGTTTCGAAGAGGGAGGGCTGCTTTGCTTTGGTGAAGGTTGAGTCCAACTCGTAGGCTTAGGAGAAGGGTATACGCTGGGTTCATCAGACGGAGGCGTACTCAGGTCAAGAGAAGGTGCGCTGGACCCTGATGGCCAAGCAGTTGGGAAATCACCTGAATCGAAATCAAACCCATTACATACGCAATCCATCATATATTGGCTGTACTTTCCAAAATCCCAGTCGCCCGGTGTGTGATCGGAGTTATTTTCTAGAATGGTTTTAAATTCAGTAGGTAGGCTATCATATATATTTTTCATCTGTTGTCCGCCAACAAAACAGTTGACATCATCAATGAGGGCATGCTCGACCTCTGGAATCGTATTGCAATGCTCTTCTATATCACCCTCCTCTTGAAGCCCTCTCACATTCCTCGATATCAAAATCAAGTCATCTACAGACGGTTTATGTGACGCTTCACTTCTGCCTTCAAAACAAGCCTGCGCTCCCCAACTTGTCACACTGGTGACCCGCCCATGCTCGTCAACATGTGCTGAGCCAGAACTCCCGGGCGCTAAGTCACCGCGCACTGTAATAAATTTTGCGTTGCTGCCATCACTGCTCTCTTGGTTATAAGGGCCCAACCCTACAAGTGGAGAGAAGTGCAGTGGCGCTCCACTCGCGTGATGATTCGACATTTTCGGTAGGTCCCCAGAGAGATTGAGTCCTAATGTACCAAATAATTTACCCGCATCACCACTCTCCAGCGTAAGCAGTGCATGATCGTGAGTGATGGTGACGTCACCACCCCTATCCTTATATTCGAAGAGAGAATACCGATCGATCACATCAAACGAATAACAATCTCTCAGAAAGCCCTCTGACGAATTACCCTTCCCGCCTTCAGAGAGTGCCTCTTGATAGCAGTTTAAAAAGACAATCGGCCTATTAGCAAATAGGTTAAAAGAGGCATTTTCATTTTGCAAATCACAGTGACCGGCCGTGAGGACCAAGTTATCCGCAACAAGAGCGCCACTGCAATACGGTAAAAACAGGCTTTGCGGCCCATCATCCGATTCTAGCTTAACTGCCAAAGCACCCGCTGGACCCGCAAATACTGTTTGCATATCTGCGTAATCAACCAGATCTTTATAGGTCGTATTCTTAGGGTCGTAGGCCTCGATCGGGACACTCTTCACCAGCGTTGGGGAGATCAGATTGCGAGGGCTGTTTAATTGTCTAGGTCTGTGAGCACTCGTTTTACCTACCGCGCTTACTAGAATAAATAGCTTACTCAAAAGAGTGACGTTGGAAGCATGTTTTGATGCCTGTTGAGCATGAAGGGTTGGCACGGCTCGGCTTTGCAATGGTTGACTGCTGAATACTGCTTTCATTTAAAGTCCTTAACAATTTAGATTAATACATACAGCTCTAACTTTGTCAGGAAATATAACATCAACAACTCTTTTCAATCAAGCATCAACCTATTCCCATCAGCTTCTCATCAACCGTTTAAATTAAACGTTGTCAGTTAAGCAGTTTTATATACTGCAGACGTTGCTGAAATTAATCTATCTGACAGATCATGATTGACCGTCTGTTCCAAAGTTAACAGACAGCCCTACAATTTCAGGAGGCATTGATTTTAATTTTACTGAAATATTTCTAGGCTTGGATTCAACTCATCAGTCACGTTATACTCTAAAAACTGTCTAAAACTTGCTCACCTTCAAAGCCCGCCTTCAACCTATCATCGATCGTACATCAACAATAGTAGATCAACACCGTACACGCCTTGGCGTCTTATCGCTTCACAATAGAGAGCAAAGCCAGTAGCTATCAAGCTGATGATTTGATACCCTTTAGCCAACTTGAGTCATAAAGATTGTAAAAACGGTCATAGACCTTTTTTATTACGCCGGCTCAATCACAACACTTACCCACTTAACAAGTCAATAACTGAATAATATTATGGTCACGTTAACAACCAACACCGCCCTTCCAATACGCCAAAACCTAGAGGCACCTCATGGACCTCAAAGCGCTCGCAGCGCATCTCATAAATTAGCTGAGATTGGAAATATACAGCCTAAATACCAACACGCTAGGCAAGCACTCCAACTGCACCCCCTGAAGATACCTCATGTCAGCTCAGACAAACTGCTCTTAAACATCGAACACCCCAAGCACCGCTCTCTCTTTCATCATCAATTCACGCGCCTCGAAGAGGTGCTTCTTCTCTCACAAAACAACCGCAATCAAAAAAGGGAGATTCAACGTGATATAGCGGAAAAGATCACATTAAAAATTAATCAGAGTATTAATGAGCAGCAACCCCTGGTTAACTTAGACAATATAACGAACGAGGCCCATGATGTTGAACAGAGCATGAACACCTCACTGCTACATATCTATGCTCCAAGCTGCTGCACCGGCTCTGGCATGCCACGCTATATAACCCCTGAGCGAGTACACCACTATTTTGAACGTGGCTTATCGGCAGCAAAAGAGCAGCTAAAAAGTGCACCCGAAGAAGAGGTACTGAACCTTAAAGCAGAGATTCAAAACAAAATGACTGAACTTCAATACGGCGCCTTCCTGAAAAACATACCCTGGGGGTCTGTTCGCGAGACCTTGACCCATGAGCTTCGTCAACACTTCAAAACCGAAGACCCATTAGGCCAGAAGCACCACGACAAGGTCGATCGCTTAATAGATGAACAGATGCAGAGAGCACCTGGCTATACAACGGGTGCGCACGGCGGCCGCTTCGAGTCGCATAAAAACAAACCCAACGCAAAACGATTAGACGCCACGCACATACGCACTGAAAAGGGA
>JAYPBG010000321.1:378-744 GCA_038124075.1 Gammaproteobacteria bacterium | reverse complement strand
GCTATTCAGAAACAACACGGCAACATTGTAGATCAAAAAGGGGTGCTAGGGACCGGCAGTTTAGGCAAGGTCCGCCTGGCAGAAGATACCGAAACTCATGCGATCGTCGCCGTTAAGAAGATATCTATCCCCCCTGGGATAGATCCAAAATGTATTCAGCAGCTTGTCAACAGTGAGGTTGAGAGCATGCGCACCTGCAGAGGCAGCCAATACCTACTCGGCCTGCATGATATTGCCTATACCACCGGCCGCAACAAAAACCCAAAATACTACCTCTTTATGCCGGTTGCAGGCAGAGGCGATCTCTTCGAATTCATCGATATTCTATATAGAAGATTGGCAGGTGACACACTCGATCTGAAGACA
>JAYPBG010000321.1:0-368 GCA_038124075.1 Gammaproteobacteria bacterium | reverse complement strand
TCGAAACGGTGTGTAAAAGCCGTAGCAGAGCTGCATACGCACGGGCTCTACCACCACGACATCAAACCGGAAAACTTTTTTCTCAACTCTGCTCATGATCTGAAATTAGGTGACTTTGGCTTTGTATCCCCCATGAAAACCACCTTTAATCACCGAGGAACCATGGGGTACTTCCCCCCTGAGGCATACAACACAGATAAAAACGCCGATGCCTCACCCTATCGCAGCGACAAGCACGACGCATTTTCGCTCGGAATCACGCTGTTAAGCCTAAAACTCATCGATCAACCCGATCTCTATGAAGACCACCATCTTACCCTTTTGAATCAAGAGGTCACGCTCGACTTCTTCCCTCTGCCAGACAACAG
>JAYPBG010000320.1:229-4495 GCA_038124075.1 Gammaproteobacteria bacterium | reverse complement strand
AACACAAGAAGGCGGCGTGAATTTGAGCAATCTATTTCGCGCCAGCGACTAGGTAGGAAGAATAAGTAGATAGGTAGAAGGTGATGTCGAATGGGCATTATCTTTGTGTCTTGCTGCATCTGTGGGCCTGTTGGCTATACTGATTACGATATGATCAAAAATAACCTTATCCCTATGCGTGGAATCAGTGTGGTCGAGACCCTAGCAACGCTTGCCGTTACAGGCATACTGGCTTCGTGGGCGTTTCCTGCCTATCAAAACAGTGTGAGCAATAAGCAGTTGAATACGGTACGAAATGAGCTGATTACGGTACTCAATACAGGGCGCAGTGAAGCCGTATTAAAGCGCACCCATGTAACCGTCTGCCCAAGGGCAGGCCGTGGCAGCATGACGTGTGGAACAGCCCAGCAGTGGGGTGAAGGTTGGTTGCTCTTCTTGGATGAGGACAATGACCGAGCGCTTAATCCATCCGGCTCAGACCTGCTCCTTGCCACGGAACCGATTGCAGCGGGCGTAGAGCTGCATTTCCCTATCGATGCGGTAACGTTCAATCGCCATGGCTTTGCTCAAGGGGCTGCTGGCACATTTGTATTTTGTGACCGGCGGCGCGATGAGTTTTTACGCGGGTTGATTTTGGCGAATATGGGCAGTGTGCGTATGGCTGAAGACAGCTCAAAGGACAGCGATTTTATCCCCGAAGGGGGAGATGGTACCAATCTGACCTGTGGTTTTTTCTAGGACACCCACTTTTCTTTTTTTCTTAGTTTTTTCTAGGACACCCATAAATCTTTTTTATGGGTGTCTCATTATTTCTCCCATTATTTCCTGTTTTTTTTATGGGTGTCCCATTATTTTCATTATTTTTTCCTGTCCTAGTGGACTGATTTTGATCGTTGGTCACTTTATACGGAGCAGTTTAAGAACATATATTGCTGAAAAAATAACTTAGAATGAGCGCGATGAATGAGATGACAGGTCAGGCTTGTCGCTCATAGATGCTTTTTCATAATTTATTTTAGGCAGGTTCTTATGCGGTTAAGCTCAATTTTTAAAGCATGTTTAGCACTTCAAGGGGTTCATTCAGCACAGTCGGCGTTTCAGGCTGGGTCGCCGGGCAGTCGGCGCTCTACTGCAGGGGGGCTTGCGTTTATTGGGAAGGCGGATGCCGTGCCCGCGCGTCCGTTGCAGAGTATGATGCTAAGTGCAGCAAACTGGGGTGGAAGTATTCAAGAGGGTGAGTTGTGCCGCAGTCGCTTGGATTGCATTACCTGCCCTGATCACCAATCTGTTGGTGGGCGCAATGAGCCTCAAACAAAGATCATCGGCACCTTGGGGGTTGAAAGCTATAAAGTAGAGACGTTGCTGGATATGATCTGCAGCGGCTTGGATGTGGCGCGTATTAACTGTGCACACACAACCGATCAATTTATTGCAGATGCCATCAATAATGTTGGCGTTGCGGGGCGCAAAGCCGGTAAAGAGATTGCGACCATGTTGGATGTGAAAGGGCCTGAGATCAGAACCCGTCATATTAAACAGCAGATAGCCTCTGGAGAGGTGATTGAAGGTGCACCGTTGAGTCTTGTGGCGGGTGATTGGGTCGACTTTGTGAAGCATGATGAGACACCGATTAAAGAGGGGGTGCCGACCGTCAGCGTAAACTATCCCTCTATTACACGGGTTGAGGTGGGTAAACCGGTTTCGATCGATGGTGAGATCATTTTGAGTGTGGTGGATGTTCAAGCGGATCGTCTGCGCTGTGAAGTGGTTGAGGGGGGTACGTTTGGCGCCAAACGTCACGTTAATTTACCGGGTACCTATGTGGATAAACCGGCGCTTACTGAAAAAGACCGCTCTGATATTCGCATTGCTGTGGCCAATGGTGTTGATTTTATTGCTCAGTCATTTGTGCGTAGTGCTGAAGATGTGGTGGTGCTCAGAGACTATTTGAAAGAGTTGGAAGATGAAGGGGTGGGTGAAGAGGCAAGCGAGGTAGCCATTGTAGCTAAAATTGAAGATCAATCGGGTATTAACAACATTGAGCGCATCTTAGAGGTCGCAGACGGTATTATGGTTGCGCGAGGTGATCTGGGTGTCGAGATGGATCTGTGTGCTTTGCCTGGGTTGCAGAAACGTCTAGTGGACCAAGCTCATTTTCATGGCAAGCCTGTCGTCATTGCTACCGAGATGCTGGAGTCGATGACTGAGAGCAGCAAGCCGACACGGGCCGAAGTGTCTGACGTAGGGCGAGCGGTTTTGACCGATGTGGCTGACTGCGTGATGCTCTCGGGGGAGACCGCAAAAGGGCGATTCCCAGGGCTTTGTGTCTCTACCATGAGAAATATTTCAAAAAATGCCGAGGCTGAAATTGATTCGATTGTGCAGCGTGTGAATTATCAACCCAAAACGAATAAAGAGATTTTTGTGAAGAAGATGGTGGAGCTTGCTCAAGAGCTGAAGGGGCCAAGCTCACTGCTGGTCTTTACGCGTGATGGCAGCTCGGCCAAAACGCTCTCGGCGCTTAGGCCGATAGATACCCCTGTCTACGCCTTTACTGATGACCCGAAAGTGGCGCGTCAACTGCGAATCAACCGAGGGGTTCAGCCCTTTTTGCTTGCTTCTGATGAGCCAATGGGGGACTCAGATGCGGTTGAGAGGGCGATTGAGTTTCTGTTAGAGAAGGGTTTTGTCGTGGATCAGGAGAACCTCGTGCTGTTAACAAAGTCGAGCAATGGCACAGAGATGGTCGACTCTATTCAGCACCGGGTTGTTTCAGGGCCATCTCAGTAGCGTGAGGGGTGCCAGCAGTGTGCTTCGCGAGTTGAACGCCTTTTACGGTATGATCGTCACTTTTTTCGATGATCAGGTCGGCATTCAGACGCGTTGGGGCGACATGCTGCTTTAGGTTGGGTCCATTTATGCTGTCATAAATGGACTCTGCTTTCTCTTTCGCCTCTTGGTCGCTCAGCTTTGAGTAGGCGTACCAGCGGCCACTCTCATCCGAAAATGCGGTTTTTCGGAACATAAAAAAGCGATCAACAAACCAGGTGCGGTGATTGTTTAACGTGGCGTTTACATAGATGCCAAAGTGAATATGCTCTTTTATGTTGATCTTCCCCTGTTGCAGGGTGTTCAGTCCTTCAAGAATAAGTACTTTGGGGTGGCGCATCTGTTGAGTCTGTTCCACGATGTCATAGGCGATGTGTGAGTATATGGGGGTCTGAACATGCTCGACAGAGGGATCTTGCAGGTCGTGTAAAAACCGCAGCAGTTTTGTATGATCAAAGCTGTGGGGGAAGCCCTTTTGGTGCATGATCTTTTTCTCTTCCAGCACGGCATTGGGGTATAAAAAATTATCCGTTGAAACCAGGGCGACACCATCCAAAGTATTATTCAGTATGCTCTCTATGACTCGAGCCGTTGTGCTTTTTCCGACGGCTACGCCACCTGCGATGCCAATAATAAAGGTCGAGTGTCCTTTTTCACCTTCTATATGTTGATGAATGCGCGCTATGAGCTCTTGGCAAAGCGGCACATAGACTTGACTCACTTCGGTGAGTGACAGTTTATCGTTAACACCTGTCAATGCATGAAGCTGTTGAGGATCCAATGGGATCGGATGAGGGCGGCGAGAGATGGCGTCTGCGTATTGATTGATTGGGAGATAGGAAAAGCCTGTTAATCGTTCAATGGGGGGGGGGTCGGTGGTCATGGGGGCCTCCAGGTTGTTACAGATTCCACGGTTCACGCCTCTATTCATGTTGGTATGTTTGTCATGTTTGTCATTATGGCTGCCGCTTTGGTAAATGCGATGTTTTTATTGATTGTTGGGTTTGTCTTTAGGCTCGGTGTGCCCGATGGGCAGCCTGTTGTTTTGGCTAGAGGTGCTTGGTCATTTATGTGGGTGGCACTTAAACGGCGGTGCTTGGCAGGGTTATTGGGTTCGTCACATGTGCGCTCACGGGTGAGTGTGTGGTTGGATGATTCCTGAGGTGGTTGCTGTAAGCGAGGACGGTGTGTCTGCGTCGGTGTAAGCATAGGCTAAGAGGGCCATGAGTTCAGTCACAATGAGAGAGACAGGGTGTAAAAGCCGTTGTACATATTGGGCTGTACAGTCTGCTGGATACTCTATTACAGCGTTTTAGTTATGTCCAGTCTTTGATGGGGATCATGATGTGGATCATGTTCTTATAATATTGTTTTGATTATTGTTTTGACACTTAGAAGGCTCTGAATCGGCGGTTGGGTGAGGTGTTTCGTGGTTGT
>JAYPBG010000320.1:0-219 GCA_038124075.1 Gammaproteobacteria bacterium | reverse complement strand
CTCTAAGGTCGTCAGAACTTAACTTCTTAGGCATAAGCCATCCCAGTACATATCAAAGCTCGGTAGCAAAATTCAATCAAAATTCAATAGACACCCCTTTATTTTAGCTCTAATTTTGCGCAGCGGTGTCCACTCTGTTGGATATTTTTAAGTGATGGGCGGTATTATGTTGTTGTTGGGCCTGTGCTGGCAGCGGTTTAATGAGGCTCTTTTTTAAGC
>JAYPBG010000319.1:2159-4504 GCA_038124075.1 Gammaproteobacteria bacterium | reverse complement strand
CCTTTTTACTCTCCTTTTTACTCTGTTTTCTGCTTTTTGAGTGGAGGCTCCTCGCACAATAATTCTTTAATAAACCTTTGAGAATCAAATTCATTTAGAAGTTTGCGAATATTGTTCTCAAGTCCCAGTGTCTCTTGAACCTGGTCTCTTTTTCCTGTTAATAGCAATTTTAATTGATGATTGATATCCGTTTGCATAGCTTTGTACTGATCACCAGTATACCAAAGGTCTTTCTTGTTCTCTTCGGTTGCGTATGGCGCGAAAGAGTGTATGGTCGTCATCATACGAAAGGTGACGCCTTTTTTATTTCTATCAAGGCGTATTCTATCAAGCTGTACGCCTGATTGTGGTGTAGAGTTTAGATCAGGAAGGACACCAATAACCTGTGACCCTCGATCTGCTGTGCAGCCTGATATGCGATTAAAAAAATCATCAACTAGATCTACACTGCCCTCGCAGTCTACATTTGAATGGAAATCTTCTAAGGTAATTGACGGCTGTTGGAATGCAGGGATTCTGTCCATATGAATTTGAACCTTTTTTACTTTGTTGATAATTGACCGGTTAGCTCACTCAAGCTCCCTGAGCTCTCTGTAAGCTTCTTCTCCCTGTAAGCCTCTTAAGTAAGAGCGATTATATCTATTGAACGCAGCAGCTGTCCACGTCTATTAGGCCAGAACATGAACGACCTAAACCCGTCAAGGTCTCTTTGTTGGGTGGGTCGATCAGGTGAGACCTACTCATGATTAAAGCTGTTTGTGTCCTCTTTTACGGTGGCAATGGAGGTGGTCAAGTAGTGATTGAATTGTTCGCTGTTGGTCTGATCTGAACACCATGCTGTGGGTATATAAAGATGGTTGTAGCAGGTTGCGCTTTTTATGAGGTCGGCGTTAGCGAGCTCAGGGAAAACTTGAAGTTTAGCGCCCGTGCTGATCTGATTGTAGCCGGTCCAAAAACGGCAGAGCTGTTCCAACTGTTCGCTGTTGGCGTTGTTCAGGTAGTGCTGTATTCTGTGGTAAGCGACCATAGAGCGTTGCTGTTTCGCATGCGCTTCTGGGTCCTCTTCTGCATCTATTGGGTTATGAAGAGGCTTTTTAAGAGCGATCTTCATGTTTTCCCTTAAGTCGGGGTGCCCGCACAAACTGAGTTGAAGTTGTTTAGCCCCCATTTTGCTGATATGCGCTGTCGCCTGAGGCGATTGTACAATGCCGACCGCGATCGCAAGATGGCAGAGCAATGATTTGCTGGATACCTCTTTTATCGCCTCGATCGCCTCCTCTTTTGTTGTAGGGAGCGCCAGATCCCCTAAAGACGCCTTAAGATCGTGATCGGATGGGTCGCTGTGAGTGAGCATCTTTAAGTTAACAAGCTGCTCAATAAGCGTGGCCCTATTGTCATTGCTGTTGTCATTGCTGTTGTCATCGCTGTTGTCATCGCTGTTGTCATCGCTGTTGTCATCGCTGTTGTCATCGCTGGGCTCTATGAGCCAAGTATAGAGCGCGTGTTGAAGCGCACTGCTCTGATCGATGACGTAATCCCCTTGATTGTTCATGCCGAGCATCTTCAATTTATGCAGTACGGTTAAAGGCGCCTTCTCGCACAGTGTGTTCAGAAGTTGTGGTATGTCTTGTGTGCAGAAGTGCGTATAACGCTCACTATTATCCTGAGGCATAATGTCCAATGCATTTAATAAGAGCATGTTTTCGGCAAAATCGATGATGATATTAAAAAAGCTCAGATCGAACCGCGGGCCGATCACCGCATCGGTCGGTAGAGCGGCGCTCAGCAGTTGGCCGAAACGTTGGTAAGGAATAAAAGATGTTTTGGGTGTAATGGATGCAGGCGGTCTAAGGAACCCGTCAGAGTGATCGGGAACGGTGAAGAGGGGGTGAAGGTTATTGGGTGTGATCTCAATCTTCTCATCAATCGCTTCTGAAAGTGCATCACCCAACACCTGTTTTGTCAGGCCGCCATCGTCGACGCCTTGTTCGCTGTCGCCCTCGAACATGAAAGTGGGTTTGTAAGCGTGCAGGACTATGGGCAGTGCACCGGTGAGCGTGTTGAGTACGTTGTTCTGTTGAATGGGTAACGGCTCGTCATCGTAATCAAAGCCGTGGTTGAAGCCGATGTGTGTGCTTCGATCGTAGTACCAATCTTGTTTGAAGTATTGAATAGAGAGATCGAGCAGTGCGCGCTGTAGATTGTTTGCGGATTGACGCTCTGATGCATCTGAGACTTGAAAAGATGTCAGTATATTGTAATAGTGCGTAACTATATCATCGGGTAAGGCGTCATACAGAAGAGAAGGGTTTGATTCCAGAAGTAAGTTCATTGTGTACAGCGAA
>JAYPBG010000319.1:0-2149 GCA_038124075.1 Gammaproteobacteria bacterium | reverse complement strand
GGGTATTATTGACATGCCCCCAATGCTTTTGGACTTCAATCAGGGCGCATAACGTTGCGATGGCTATGGGTTCTTGTGCGTGCGGATTCGAACCCGTTTTGTATATTTCGGAGCTGTTGGTCGCATTAATCATGAGGTTGATGATTTCAATGTTTTTGCAAACCAGTAATGCGCTTATCAGTGGGGATTCGTTTTTGTTATTGCTTATGGCTGGGTTACAGTTCTTGGAGAGTAAAGACTCAACGGTATCAACGTTGCTGTTCCGCACTGCGTATAGGAGTGGGGTTAAACCCTCTAGATTGGTGACATCAGGGTTTGCACCCTTATCGAGAAGCAGGGCGGCAGCGTCATGATGGTTGTTGAGGGTTGCCCAATGTAAAGGTGTATCCCATTGACTGTTTGAGGCATTGATATCGCTCAAGTGAGGAATGTCGCTCTCTAAGAGGAGTGTCAGTGCCTCTAGGTGTCCGATGCCTGCGGCAATATGCTGGGCGGAGGTCCTGAATGGTGGAGGGGCTGTTGAAGGTTCAGACCCTAAGAGCGCTAAGAGCTGTTTAACCACTTGGTTGCTCTTGCAGAGGATGGCAAAGTAGAGTGCGGATATGCCTTGCTGATTGAAGCGGTTCGGGCTAACCCCCAGTGAGGTCAGCACATTAATGCAGTCACAGTCACCGGCGTTGACCGCCCAAAACATAGGTGTCCAGTGGTTTTTGTCTTCGCTGTTGATGCTTAAACCATTTTGATGAAACGTGGGTAAGAGGCTGCTGAGTTTGTTATCCGCGGCATAATGGCTGAATGTCCTATTCAGCAGCTCATCGGGTTGGTCAATTTGGGGTGAAAGCAGCCCTAAAGCGTCAACGATTTTGATAGGGTCGGGCTGCTGGTTGAGCATGGCCGTTATACAGAGTTGGTTTAAATAGGAGATGGCATCGTTTATGCTGAGGCGCTCTTTTGGAGAAGGCGCCATTAATTGTTCGGCAAGGTGGGTGAGTGACGTATACGATGAGGGTAGTTGGTTCTCTTGTTTCAACTGGGATAGGGTCTCAGTGGCTTCTGAGAGGTCTGTGGTAGGGTGTTGCTGGGGCAGTTGGGAACAGAGGTATAGAGTAATCAGTGCGCCTAATGCGTATGCATCGGCAGGTGAATGCGTGTCGGCGCTTTGAGAGGGTTTGTCACTTTGGTGTTTGAGCTCAGGCGGTAAAAAGTGATCGTGCTTGAGCGTGTCGAGCGTAAGCAGCGCTTTGGTTTTCTCAAAGCACGCCTTTACGAGCGGATGAGAAAGGTGAGCGCCTGCTGTCTGCTTCGACTGCATATTGGTGAGCAGCATAGAGGCGTGGCTAATATCGATCAAATCGGATGCGCTGTGGTTGTCTATTAATGGGAAGGGGCGGTTCTGTTCAGAGAGTGGCTCTATGTTTGGGTATGCGATTGTAGAATCGATTGTAGAATCGGCTATGGCGGCGCGTTTCGAGGGTTGCGCTTCCGCGCTACTGCCGTTTTCTGTGCTGTGTTGGTCATAGCTTCTTTTTTTTTGGTCGCTTGACCCGTTTGTTGCCCCCTCTGCTTGAGACGCTCTGGCGCCCTCGTGTGGATCGTGCCGATGGGTAGGGTGGCTGCCGTTGGGGTTGAAATGGGTCGGGTTCATAATTGGCTCTTAGTATTTGGCTCTTAGTATTTGTTCGGTTTTTCTCTGATCAGTTACCCAGTTTGATCGTTTTTTAATCAGTCTATTGTATTCTTATTGCGTGCTGATCGCAATTTAATCTGTATAGGGTCTACAAATATTTACATAGATGTTTTTTTGATCGTTTATTGGGTGTATAGGGTTGTGTGAGGGGGTGGCTATGGGGTGAGATCCGGGTGAAAGAGAAAAAAGCATAAAAAATCATTTTTTTTATAAATTTATGTTTGACAAGTTTCTGAAATTCCGTAGAATATCGCCTCAACAGCAGCATTGAGTGGGTGGATAGCTCAGCTGGGAGAGCATCGCCCTTACAAGGCGAGGGTCGGGGGTTCGAACCCCTCTCCACCCACCACTTAATTTATCTGCTAATCTTTTTGTGATAAAGCGATGATAAGATCGCAGGCTCTTGTACAGTCTCGAAGAGCAAAAAGATTGAGAGAGATAAAAAAAATTAAACAAGCTGTT
>JAYPBG010000318.1:1216-4544 GCA_038124075.1 Gammaproteobacteria bacterium | reverse complement strand
TGCATATGCTCTACTCGCGCTTGCTTTTTCAGATGAATCGACATATTGAGGGTGTGCGCAACGCTCGAACCGGTTTGGCGAAATTAGGTGTGACGCTGCCGGCCAACATTAGCAAACGTAATGTATTAACTGAATACCTTAAGTTTAGGCTCTATCTAAAAAACCGCTCTGCTAAAGAGCTACTGGCCATTAAATCGCTTGAAGACCCTCATCTTCTGAATATTTGTCGAATACTTTATGATTCTGGTGAGTCGAGTTATATGGTTGAACCGGATACGATGGCGTATTTGGGACTCAAAATGGCGAACATCTGCCTTAAACATGGCCACTCCATTTATGCTCCGTTTGCCTATACCTTGGTCAGTATGGTGATGACGGGCGCCAGTAAGGAGTACGCGCTTGCAGATGATTTTATAAAAATGGCGATTGAGTTAAATAAGATGTATCCAGATAAAGGTGTCAGAGGGCGTATTCATATGTGTGCTTCAGCCCTTATTTGGCACTGGAATAACCCGATCGATGAACATGCTGACATGGTCGATATTGCGGTGCAGTGCAGTCAAGAGACGGGCAGTATTCATTATGCATATTATGCCATGGTCTTCAGTCGCCCGCAGAGCCTCTTCTTTAGCGGTGATGATCTGAAGACGGTGATTGACACCAATCGAAAGGTGTATAAGCAGTTGGTGCAGTACCATGACAAGGAGGCGATTCATCAGCAAGCGCATCTACTGAATGTTTGCCACTGGTTGAACGGCTCCGCATCTGATGAAAACGAAGAGAGGCCTTTTGATCTGAGCCGCTATCGCAATGAGATGGGTAGACCAGGCAACGGGTTGATGCGTGCCTACTTCTATTGCTATGAGTCCTATCGAAGTTTTTTGGATAATGAATTTGAAAAAGAGCTTAACAAAGCACGACATGCCTTAACCTTTGTGGATGATAACATCTGTAACCTCATTGCTGCTCCAATTTACATATTTTATATCTTAAGCGCTCTAAAATGTAGGGCCTTAACGTCTAGATCCGATAGCCGTAGTACCGGGGTGCTCAACACGTTGCGCAGTCAGCTTAACTATTCGATGGCGTATAAGGCGTTAAAGAAAATGGCTCGACATAACCCTGCCGAATTTAATGCTCTGATTTTTGTGTGTGATGCGGAGCAGGGGCGTCTTGAAAAAAACGCTCAAGCGATAACGTTGTATGAGCATGCTGTGATGGAAGCTAAGGCGTGTCGTTATGGTTTTATTAAGGGCATTGTCTATGAGTGTACAGCGCAGTTCTACCAAGAGAACAGGGTGCGCTCAGCCGCTAAGTTTTATATGGAATATGCGGTCGAATGCTATAAATCGTGGGGTGCTGAGCGTAAGGTGGCTCAGCTGTACAAAACGTACAATGATCTGCTGCTGCCAACGCTGCCTGATCTCTTCAGGGCTAACTCGCCAAGCAGTGCGTCTAGCCCTCCCTTGGATCTACAAGCCATTCTCAACGCGTCTCATGTCTTGTCTAAGGAGATTGAGATAGATCAGTTATTGAGTAAGTTAATGCATATTGTCATTACTGTTGCCGGGGCTGAGCGAGGGCATCTTCTGTTGGTGTCGGATAATGCACTTTTTATACGTGCAATGGCACTAGAGGGTGCTGAGACGATGTCGACTCAGCACAACCTGCCCATTCGAGCCTATCAGGATATTTCTCACGCCGTTGTTCACTATGTGCATCGAACAGGTGAAAGGGTTCTTTTGGGCAACGCGTCAGGTGAGGGTCTGTTCAAGGAGGATCGCTATGTCAGGGACCAGGCGGTCAAATCATTAATGTGCCTGCCCATGCTTCGAAAAGATAAAATCATTGGTGTTCTCTATCTTGAGAACAGGTTAGTGGAGCATGTCTTTACTGAGAAGCATCTTTCAGTACTTAACGCGTTGCTTGTACAGGCTTCCATATCATTAGAAAATGCAGAGCTGTTTGATCAGAGTAGAATGCATTCGAATGAGCTCAAACGTTTGTCATTGGCAGCAGAGTACTCGCCGAGTGCGATCTTAATTGCGGATGCCCAAGGCTTTATTGAATACGTTAATCCCGCCTATTTGGAAAGCTCTGAGTTTGAGGGAGATGAAATAGTGGGTATGAGCATTCATCAGACACAGCTGAACACGCTGGATGAGTCTAGCAAGGATGCCCTTTTTGAAAAAATTAAAGCAGGTGATATATGGAGTAGAGAGCTTAACAATACGGATAGATCCGGCCGGTCATATTGGGAGAGTATTACGGTATCTCCTGTGATGAATGGTGACCATAAACTTCAAAATATTTTACTGATTAAAGAGGATATCACGCGCCGAAAAGAGCAAGAGGAGAAAATTCGATATCAGGCTCAATATGATTCATTGACCGGTTTACCCAATCGCCTTTTGGCGATGGATAGGGTGAATCAAGCCATTATATCTGCGCAACGCCACCTAAAAAAATGTGCGTTGATGTTTGTCGATCTTGATGATTTCAAGAAGATAAATGATACGCAGGGCCATGAGGTGGGTGACCTATTGTTACAGTCAGCGGCTGAACGGCTAAAAGAGTGTGTGCGTAGCAGTGATACGGTTGCCAGGCAAGGGGGGGATGAGTTTATTATTATCTTGAGCGATATTGAGGAGATCGAGGATATTGAAGTGGTGAGTGAAAGCATTACCCTTTCCTTTCAGAAGCCCATGGCGTTGCACAATATGCAGCTGGTTGTGACAACAAGTATTGGTATCGCACTCTTTCCGGATGATGGTGTTGACGCTGTTACGCTTCTGAGAAGCGCTGATGCAGCCATGTATCAGTCTAAAGAGCGTGGACGAAATATGGCACAATTCTTTGATCAATCGATTAACAGTAAAGTTGTGCGAAAGCTTGAGTTGGAGCGCCATCTGCGAGTCGCTTTGGAAAACGATGAGCTCGAACTTAAATTTCAGCCCGTCTACGGTGTTGCCTCTTGTCAAATCGTGGGGGCTGAGGCACTGTTGCGCTGGAACTGTAAAGCGCTTGGTTCGGTGTTGCCAGAAGAGTTTATTCCTGTCGCTGAACAGACAGCGTTGATCGTTGAGATTGGCTTATGGGTGCTTCAGCAAGCCTGCCGAGTAGGCAAAAAGTATTGCCAACACTATGATGAAAACTTTAAAGTGGCTGTGAATGTCTCTCCTCGACAATTCAAGAACCCTGCCTTTGTTGAAGAATTTTCTAAAGTCTTACAGCAGATGGGTTGTTCGGCGCATAATTTGGACATTGAGGTGACCGAGGGGCTGTTTCTCGGCTCTTCGCGCGACGCTGTTTCACAACTTGAGGAGAT
>JAYPBG010000318.1:0-1206 GCA_038124075.1 Gammaproteobacteria bacterium | reverse complement strand
TTTTGGTACAGGGTACTCGTCATTAAACTATTTGCGGCACTACCCATTTGATATCCTCAAGATCGATCGATCGTTTATGAGCGAACTGGCGGAGGGTAAAGAGGAGCGCGCTTTGGTCAAAGCTACCATTGCTATGGCTAAAGATTTAGGCTTAAAGGTCATTGCAGAAGGTGTTGAGAATGCGCAACAGCTTGAGTATATCCAAGAGAATCAGTGCGATTTTGCGCAAGGGTATTACTTTAGCAAAGCGGTTACAGAGCCTGAGCTTGAGACGTTGTTGATTGAGCAGAGTATGGCCTAAAGCGCTCACGTGAACGTATCCGTATCAAAAAGCCCGCATAGCTCAGAGTAGCCAATGAAGCGGGCTTGTCGCCTTACCAGGTAGCCTGTGCTTATTGGGTCGCCTTCTCTTGCAGTGCGATGGCCGCTTCCAACGTGTTTTCCAGAAGGCACGAGACGGTCATGGGGCCAACGCCACCCGGTACGGGGGTTATCCAGCTTGCGCGCTCTGCGGCGCTCTCAAAGCAGACATCGCCGACCAGTTTTCCACTCTCTAATCGATTGATGCCGACGTCAACGACCACAGCACCGGGCTTGATCCAGTCGCCAGGAATAAGGTTGGGCTTACCGACGGCGACCACAACCAGGTCGGCATTGGATACATAGTGTTTAAGATCCTTGGTGTGTCGGTGACAGATGGCCACTGAACAGTCTGCGTCGAGCAGCTCGAGCGCCATTGGTCGTCCAACAATATTGGAGGAGCCGACCATGCAGACATCCATTCCTTTGAGTGAGATGCCGTGGTGTTCAAGTAGACGCATCACACCTTTGGGTGTACAGGGGCGAAGTGTGGCGCTGCGCTGTGCAAGGCGGCCAATATTATAGGGGTGGAAGCCATCAACGTCTTTTTCCGGGGTGATCGCCTCGATGATGGCGCTGCTGTTGATGTGTGCAGGCAGTGGCAGTTGGACCAGGATGCCATGAATGTCTGGGCTTTGATTAAGCTCATCGATCAAGCTGAGTAGGCGCGCCTCACTGATATCAGCGGGCTCGCGAATCACCGTTGAGTAAAAACCAACCTGTTCGCAGGCTTGCTGTTTTTTTCCTACGTAGACACCTGAGGCAGGGTCATCCCCAACAAGCACGACGGCGAGACCTGGCGGTGGCAGGTCCTGTTTCGATCGCTCTTCGGTTTTGGCTTTTATC
>JAYPBG010000317.1:0-4571 GCA_038124075.1 Gammaproteobacteria bacterium | reverse complement strand
GCACCACACCCTCTTTACTCAGAGGCCTCAACAACAGGTTCAACCTCCTCACAAAACCTCAGAAATGCAGCACTGCAAACCCTGAACACAGAGTGGATTCAACTCAACGCCTGCTCTGACACAGAAGAAAAGGTTAAAGAGGAGATAAACATTGCCTTTGCTTTCGGACGGTCCATCCACTTCTCAAACACAAAAACCCTCTCTAATCATGTGATCAATAGACTGAATTTTATTCTAATAGAAGAAAAAAAATGCCCTGAATACGAACTCAACCTTGAAGAACTTCAATCCGTCATAGACACCTTCACAAAAACAGTGTCAGACAACCAAATGATCACATATGAAGAGCTATCCTATGAGATTGTGCAAAGCAACGAAAACATAAAAGCACATCGCCCCCTCACCGAAGGGTGCCCAAAACTAAGGCAGTTTGAACATCGTTTAGTCAACGCCATAACGTGCAACAGCAGCAACCAAAACAAGAGACAGCTGTTCCATATTCAAGGCGGTGGAAGCGCCATGATGTTATAGATTCGACATTCAGATAAAAGAACAGACAACACAAACATCAAAAAAGCACGAGAGTACATACTGTATGACTCATCTAACATCTATGAGGGAAATCGATCATTTGGAACAGCAGACACCCATTATGAGTATGACAAGCAGGTTGCAAAAGTACATTTCATTGACAACAGCGATGCTACCGCATCCACGATTGCTCAAAAAATAATCTCAGCATTCTGCGATCAAGCGTATAAGGGGCCCATAAGCAGTCACGAGGCTATAATTCAAAACCCTAATATAAGAGTATTGGAAACCTTAAATGAGTGCATGAATGAAACAGCCATTCCAGAGACCCCTCTTCGCCACCTCCCAAAATCAGATGATGACTGCATCGATAGCCTTCTCTCCTATTTGAGCCAATCATTTAGCGACATCGATCACTACCGCGTCATAAAAAACACCCTATTAAACCTTGAGCTCGAGCGCATTGAAGAGGCGGATCCCGATGATGTAAAACAGCTGTTAATCGACGACCTACACGTTCTGGACACGCTTGAAGCGTCGCATCGCAGAAGCACGCTTATTTCAAGAATTAAGTTCTACATGAAACATGATTTTCCTGAACATTTCAAAGCACTCTACCACGGTATATACAAAAAAACCTGCTCCATTGAACAAGCTAAATACTATATAGAGCAGCTGCCTAGCGAACAAATCGTACCTTTTCAAGAAGCCACCTTAAACGATCTACAAAGCCGAATAGATGAAAATGATAATCGCATATGCGACGAGAAACCCAAAACCGTTGCCCCTTTAGACGATAATAAAGTAGTCGTACCCGGCTCTCAATTTTACGCCAAAGGCCCTGTGACGAAGACACTTGAGGGCATACAACCCAATAGCGTAAAAGGCGTACACTATGCCTCTAACGAGGTTACTAAAACATTAGAAGGTGGCGCATGTACAGCCTTGACTATGAAATTTTTACGTCATCTCACTCTTAACATGGAGCACGACTTAAATAGGCCCCTTACTGGAGCAGACCGCATAGAGCGCGCGATAGATCAATTTAAGGAGAAGCACCGCTACTTAGAAGCGACCGCAGAGGATCGAAATATTCAAGCCATAATGAACACCATTCGCTCTGATAACATGCCTGTGAGGGATTTTCACAGAACCAAAGTCGAATCACTGGCGAGCCTATTTGGATTTCAAGTTGAGGAAGCCGTCCTTGAACATGATTTCAACAACAAAGAACACCGCCTTACTCTTGAGCAAAAAACGGATCACATCCAGTGCGGAACCTACCTTATCAGAATGATAAAACCGTCATACAATGACAAACAAGAAGAATATGGACACACCTGCGCATTGGTCATAAACAGGGAAAATCGATACTTTTACGATCCAAATTTCGGCTTCAGCAATCTTAAAAACAGTAACGTCCTTACGAGAAAACTCACGAGTATTCACAAAAGATTTGACACACCTTTTACACGAATATACCCACTAGAAAAATCTGATCATTTTAATACACTCAATCTTAGAAGCCATGCTGAAAATCGTCAAACAGACTCAGAGAGCGCTCCCAAAAGAGGCAAAAAAAGAGATTACAGCACGATGAGTCACTAAGCAACCGCTCTAAATGTAGTTTTTTCAATCGTTTGAGAATCTTTTGAGCGCCCTATTTTTTTGTTTTTTTATGTTTTTCTTTACGTTTACCTTTACGAATTTATGGAAATCGGTTATTGTTATTTCACTCAATATAGGATACAAGAAAGTAGGACACAAGAGAGCAGGATACAAAACAGTCAGGATTAGTTATGATAGGATTAAAAGCACCACGCAATCTTCTACTTTCAGAACAAGATTCAAAGCAAGGTCTCAGCTGTGACACTTCCGTTAAAAAAGAAGAGCTTAAACCGTTTATTAATAAAAGGCCATTTATCAACATAGCGGTCAACGCATCCTGTCTAGACAGAACGCCATTGATTCAAAATAGCTCAACTTCTATGGTTGATTATAATAACAGTGCGCTTATCATAAGGTTGATTCATGAGCAGGATGATGACGCCACTCTCACCTGCGTGCCTTGTCGTCGTTCTGAAACAACAACCATGGAGCTCTATATCAATCGCGGCGAAGGAGATTACCGGCCTTGTCCTGATATGCGGATTAAACTCTCGAATTATCTGGATCCCAATAAAATACTCTCTTACTTCAAATCAGAAGAGAGTGATACAGTAGCAGTAGATGAGTCGAGTGATGAGCATTATATCCAGTTTGGTACAAGTTTTATTAATATGATAAAAGCAACAGAAGAACTCTACCGTCATCATCAAACTATAGAGGTAGAGCCCATAGATAAGAGCGCAGAAAGGGATACTGAGATTTTGTTTCAACTCCTCAATGAGTCACTTGATGTCGCCCGTAAAGAGTCTGAAAGAAACATCGGGGTCAATGCTGCTGATCTAGTACATACCATCTCAAATATTATAAAATATAAAAATCTCTCAGTGGCTGCCACCAAAGTATCTCAAACAGTATTGAAATCTGCTAAGCAAGACCTTACAGAGATCGCTGATACCGATGCGATAAAAGAGTTAAAGCGTAGGGCAAGTGAAGAAGGCCCTTTGGGCATCTCTAAGCAGGATATTAAGCAGCTGGCATGGGCAGCATCAGGCGCTATCATAACACTCACATCTGTACTGGTTGGCTCGGCATACAATGATATCAAACAAGGAAAGCATGCTGAGGGTTTAGGTAAGGGCGCTGCCATCTTAAGCTTGGCTGGTTTTGCCATAAAAATACTCAACATGTCTAAGAAAATTCAAAACTCACCTTTGATCACCGCTCTCAATCCTGGCTCTGCGATTAACCAAGATCTTAAGGATACTTATTTAAAGCATGAGCAGAGCGTTAAAGCCTTAGTGTCGAAAATGGCTTCAGAGGCCCAGCAGATGTAAGCGCCTCTTAAACACCTAACCACGTATACTGTTAAGTGAAGCGGCAAAAGAGCACAAAAAGCACAAACCGACTACCTACCCTTACCTACCCAGGTTGCCACGTGACAGGCACCCTGAAAAACTGATTTAGTCAAATATAAAGCGGCCGTCGTACCATATCCCACGGTTTTAATCGCCATCATTCCTGCATGACAACCCCATTGTAATACCCAGTCTTGCACATCTGGCTGTGAAACAATATGCCCGGCTACCGTTGCCATCGTTGTTACAGCTGACCATCCATTAGAAAGAGAGTAGCTCTCTGCTTCCGAGCCATTGTTCGAAACATCCTCTTCTGGCGAACTTACACAAGATGAGTCAAGCGGCAATGACACCGGTTTATTTACCCTACGCTGACTGACGCCTTTATTGTTCTCACCAATCAGTGATGCGGGCAAAAATAAATTTGTATTTGTATTTGTATTTGTATTTGTATTTGTATTTATATTTATATTTATATTTGTATTTGTATTTGTATTTGTATTTGTATTTGTATTTGTATTTGTACTTGTACTTGTATTTGTATTTGGAAGCCATTCTTCGATCACATCTTTATTCAATCGCTTATCATCATCATCAGCCTTCAATTTCGCAGAGAATAGAGATTGTGACAACATACCGTCTACAAAAGTTGATCGGCATCTAACGTCATCCCCCTGACGAGAAGACTCCGATTCAAAGCTAGAGCCACCTGCATCACCTTTCACCAACTTCATATAATATTTGTATTTAGCTAAAAAAATCATTTGATCTATCACTGCTTGCCGTTCACGCTTTGCCTCGGATTTAGTTTCTCTAATTAGGTTTAGACAAAGATCATGAAGAATCTCTCTATTCTTCATACAACGATCAATCACTTTAAAGCTTTTCAGTTCGATTAGATCCTTCGGAGTTAAGGCGCCCGCACATCTCGATAGAATTGTACGCAGTTTTCTAGTTGGAATATGTTTCAAAATAAGAGAGCGGTAAATATATGGTTTCAGAGCATTAAATACCTTTTCATTCTGGCAGTGTGATTCAAACAGTCTGGCGTACCTACTGTTCATCACCCGTTTCTTA
>JAYPBG010000316.1:0-4584 GCA_038124075.1 Gammaproteobacteria bacterium | reverse complement strand
GCATTATACTCGAAAATCACCAACAAAATAACATCAAATTTAGGTCATACCCGATGATAAAAGGGCCTTTTTTAATGGGTTTTGCAACACTTACATTGGCCTCAAGCCCATCGGATCGACCAAGGAGGTCCCTAAGAAATGATAAGCGCCACTCCATAGTATAAAAAAATGATTCAAGACCAATACCAGCATCTATAGACTTTGATCGTTTATCCATACCAGAAAAAGCCAAGCCATCAGATGCTTTAAAACCCGTAAGCCTAGGCTGAAACCTTGATGTTATCTTAAGGTTATGCAATGAAAGCAGTTGATAGCTTAAATAAGGTCCGAATATACGCAATTTTTCGCCTTGATAGCCCATCGTAGGAAAAAAAAAGGGGTTATTATCCAGATCTATATAAGGTTCGCTGCTTATACCAGTAGCAAAACCATATACCCAGCCGGTCTGTTTTAAAGGTGATTTTTTTTCAACCGCCTGACTCGCACAAACTAAAGATGCAGAAAAGAGCACCGAAATAGAGAGCATAAAAGTAAATAGTAAATTCATGTATACATTGCTTGTTTTCATTTTTTATTTACAAGCGTCCCCCTTACCCCGTTAACCCTAAAATAATGTCTATTACGCTCAAATAAAAATATTATTTTTAAAATAATCGGATAGATAGTATCCACTAAGAAACGCCCCTTCAACAGTACCATTTTGACACCAATCCCCCACTGCAGCCAGCTTAAGTTCTGGATCGATCAGATATGAGAGCCCATCTTCTGTCTCCTCACACAAAGGGCTGGCATATCTCCAATGATGAAGTTTAGTATACTCAACAGAAATTTTTGGAATGCTCAGTATAGCGACAAGGGGATCAAGCATTGCTTGAATATTAGATGCTTCTGGAACAGACATTCGATCAGAAGCCCAATCAGACGTTGACCTAACAACGATTGAGGTCTTATATTGACGGTTACGCTGAGGTTTTAAAGAGTCAATATAGATTGAGGCAAGTGGGGAGTTTTTAACTATGGCACCGCCCCAATTATGGGACCAGGGGATGTTTAACCCAACCATTAAGACAAAACAGGAGGTCATCTTGATTGAATGAAGATCTTCATAACCAGAAAACTCTTGCGGAAATAGATCCGCCGTTTGAGGCGCAGGCGCACTGCTTATAACCCAATCGAAAGGTCCATAATGAGAACCTCCCTCATCGAACAAAACCCAGTAACCATTTTCTTTACTGATCGACGTTATACGAGTCTGTAAGTAAATATTTTTTCCATTTGCTAGCCTTTTACAGAACGCATTCATCTTAGTTGAGGCTACATAGTGGGGTTCAAACCATTGTCGTTTGTAATGTCTACCCAAAGGGTCGAGAGTCATCAGTTTTGGCGCCCACTCATCAATCACTGGACTCAATTGCTCAGATCTAATCACATCTTTAAACAGCTTACTCCTGGCTGTGAAAAAAGGAGCACCTTGATCGAACTGAAAAGCATCATGGTAATGGGTCGACATGCGACCACCCACACCACGCGCCTTTTCAAAAACTTTAATCTTCACCCAAGCAGGGAGTTTCTGAGCAAATGACAAGCCAGAAACTCCCGCACCTATTATGGCAATACGCAAAGAATCCATATTAAACTGTTATACCCTGTTCGAGCCGTAGAAAGAAAAGACCTCAGAAGGCTTTGGCCAATGATTTATGAGCCTTATGTTGGCGTTGAAAGACCTATCATCTCTTCATAAACATCATCTTGAGATAAATAGAAATTATCTACTCCCATCTGCCGTGCGTAATCTCTTGCAGATGAAAAGGATTTAAATCTAATCGGGGTCGAGCCATCTCCCTCATATACCCAGTGCGAAGCACCGTTTTCCTCAATTTCCAACAAATAGATCCCTCCTTCAAACGAATGAATAAAGGCTCGAGCGTTATGATCATGAATAAAATTTAAACGGTTCATATGTTTCCCCTAGGGTTTCATAAATATAAAATGACTTCCATTAGCACCTCTCTATAATCAAAGCATGACTCGCCAGAGTTGTCTAGCATTAATATAGATATATAATAGACAAATATAATCTGCACTATGATTAAACATAGAGTATATAAGGAAATGGTCAAAAAATTAGGCCATTAGAGTGATATATCGACTATTCAAAGGGATAGACAGGAGATAGACACAAGATAGACAGTCATGCTTCAATCCCCTGAAACAGACCCTATAAAAACGATATCTCATTCACCTTGCTGAAACCAGGCGGCTAAGATACAGCTTAAAAAAATTCATTAATGGCGCTTTAAAGAGCTCTTATACATACATTTGAACCCTTTGATATTGATCATCCTCAGACTTAATATGATCGTGTGATTTTGACGGCTTATTTTTAGGTTCAACTGACGGGTTTGTAGTGCAAGCCGTTGCCACCAACAGAACCGGTGCAGCAATCATAATAGGCTTTATTGACATTCCAGATTTAAAACTAAAGCGCGTAAGCATGCTTATACCCCTACTCAAAACAGTAAAAAAACCATGTGATTAATGCCTCTACAAGAGGCATACGGCTTCATGTTTCATTAATAGAATCATATAAAACTTGATACCCCGCCCTGCTTCAGCAATTAGTATACCATTTTGACCTACTGGACAACAATGAGCATTCTCTACCCTGATAGAGCCGACAATATCGAGTCTTTAATAAATGCAAACGTTTACGCCCCCCCCAAAATAAAAGACGCTTTGGATGATACTTTTTGTGCAAAGTCACAATAAAGCGCCCTATAAGAAAGCACTAAACATCAGAGAAGATTAAAAAGCAATCAATATAAATTGGGATCTAAACATTATTCCACCTCTATAGAGAGCAAAACGCTAATGAGCCACTTGGCATCATTTATGCTTAAACAATAGAAAGCAATAGCCATCCGATAGATTTAAATCGACAAAGAGATTAGATCATGACCTATATTCAAAGAAGCTGCAAAGAGGCATCACCCTGCATTCCATGGCTATCTATAATACCCACATGGCGCAAAGAGAACCTGTTCGTAGAGACAGAAGGCGCATACCCTCTGGTAAGTTATGATTATAACGACCTGTCCAATTTAACAACAAGCAACCTCATAGCGTTCGACAAGATAAATGATAAAACGCAACACGCTTCTACTGAGCCCGCTTCTACTGCATCATTAACCGACGTGAGCGAAACAGACCTAAGTGGATTCGAGGATTTTGAGAGTAACGATTTATATACCAAAGACCCCAAAGATAATTTCAAGCAACCTCTCGAATCTCTAGTACCCCCACTGACCCATGAGGCCCCCCTTCTAAACATCTCAGCTGCATTAGACTACTGCCAAAAAATATCCAACCTTCAGAGTGGAAAAAATATTCAGATTGATGGTAATGAATTCGATACAGAACGCCTTGACGAAGAGACGCGGGAGTTCATTGGAAAAGAGCTTCGCGGGTTAGCACAGAAGAGCTTTGCAATGAGTAAAGAGCATACGCTAACGTTACTCAAAATCTTAGCCAATATGAATGCACTCGACACCATGGTGCTCACTTGCGTATTAACCCAATATTATAGGCAACCTCTTAAAATTCAGGACAACCATGAGACTATACTCACCCTACTTGAACACCCGAAAATTAACAAACAAAGCGATTTAGTACACGCCATAATCTCATTCGGCGTCAAGGAAAGCCATCCTACTGCTACTAAATTTAGCATGTACGGACTCTCAAAAAAACTCAACAGTCTACAGAATAATCACCCACATATAAATAAATCTCTTTCAAAGATGTACGTAAAAATGGCTCCTTCAGCCCCTTCTGGTGGGTTATTGGTCTCACCTAACGAACAGCATCTACCTATTTTGAAAAAGCCACTTCTAGCACTAAGATAGCATGTGTTTGCAACTATAGCTGCTTGACAAGTAATGTACCTAGGCGCGCGACGAGTCCAAGCCGCTGAGCGTATACACAATACCTGATGCGGTTGGGCGAGGAAGGCAGCAACGGTACAGTACTTGTAAAGTGGCTATACACTCAACGCTTAAAATTGTTACAATATTCAATATCAACAGAGGATCATTGAAAATAAAATTCTTTATATTTGACCATGAAATATAGCGTAATTTTGAGCATATTAAAAAAATTAGTTAAGCAGTGCCATATGGTTTTTCCAAAATAAAAACAAGCACCCGCCATCTGTGCAATTGCTGTTTACCAGAATCGAGAGGTTACTATTAAAATACTCCTGCTCGAGAATGCAAACTTTTTTTACGAAGCATTTCACGTCAACATGTAACCACCTTTTAGACCAATATGATGATATAGCACCTTAACACACTACTTCGCTATAGGCATGCCCTAATTTTCCCGAATGAATTGTTGTGCTCGATATAGACTTAATGTATACTTCAAGCAATTATACACCTGAGATAACTGGAGCATTTTTATGCCAAATGTTCCTTGTTGACAGAAAACAGTACATTACATTGTATTCGTACAATTGAGATCAATCCACTGTAGCTGCTTGACAAGTAATGTACCTAGGCGAGGAAGGCAACAACGGTACAGCAC
>JAYPBG010000315.1:0-4588 GCA_038124075.1 Gammaproteobacteria bacterium | reverse complement strand
ATAGAACAAATAACAACCTAATAGGCTGCTATTTCGCGCCAGCGACTATTTAGATAAAAAACCATCTATTTTATATTTTAGAATAGACATATTTTAGTGGATGAGAAGTGAAAATAACCCATTTTGAATGGAATTTTGTCGCTCAGGCTCCGTCAATCGTGGCTAAGAGTTGGTTGCGCGTGGCCTGTTGATGCGCCTCTACGTCAATCCGGCTAACAAGGCCATCCTGTCGGGCTTTTACGGGGTGTTCCATCTTCATCGCTTCGATGACCATTAAGGTATCGCCCTGTGCAACCCGCTGCCCAGCTTCAATATAGATGGCGACAATTTTGCCATCCATGGGCGCTGTGACAGAGCCTGAGTCCGCTTCAGATTCAAGGTCACCATTGAGTATAGAGTGGGTTGGGTAGGTGAGGTCTTCAAGAATCAGATGGCCCTGCTCTGTATCGATAAAGAGTGTATGGCCAGATTGGGCGATGGCGATCTTGTGCGTCACACCGTTGACGCTGAGCGTCAAGGTGCTGCGGGTGGCATCGAAATCAATCGCCTGCGTGATGAAGCGCTCCTGCTGCGCCTCTGTGCACCACTGCAGCCGGTTGTGATCAATCCATTGACCTCGCAGTGGGTAGCGTTGGCCGTTATGGCTGAGCGTGAGTAAGATTTCGCGTTTGAGTGCACTGCTGCGCTGAAAGGTACCGGCCTCTCTACGGGGGTAGGGGGGGTAGGCGGGCTGTGATAAAAACGTGGCTGTGGCCATCAGGTATAGAGGCTCTATTTCGCCTGCCTGTAGCAGTGTGTCGCTGTGTTGGTCAATAAAGTGTGTAGAGACATGACCCTGTTGGAATTGCTCATGTTTTAAGAGTTTAAGCAGAAATGCACGATTGTGGGTGACGCCGCAGATCGTTGTCTGGCTTAGCAGTGTGATCAGTGTCTGCAGTGCGCTGGCTCGATCTTCGCCCCAGGCAATCCATTTGCCCAGCATCGGATCATAATAGGGTGAGACGGTTAATTCAGGGGCGACGGCGTGGTCGATCCTGCAGTGAGGCAGGTCGGGCAGGTTAACCCCTTTGATGGTACCTGTTTGTGGTAAAAACTGCTGTTGTACGTCCTCGGCGTAGAGGCGTGCCTCGATGGCGTGCCCCCGCTGTGTGACCTCACCTTGCTTAAGGGGGAGGGGCTCCGCATTTGCCACTTTAAATTGCCACTCAACCAGATCAACACCGGTCACCCACTCTGTAACGGGGTGCTCGACCTGTAAACGGGTGTTCATCTCTAAAAAGTAGAAGTTGCCTTCTGGGTCGGTAATAAACTCAACGGTGCCCGCTCCGACATAGTGACACGCTTTGGCTGCGGCAACGGCCGCGGCGCCCATGTGGTCACGCTGTTCGCTTGAGAGCGCAGGGGAGGGGGACTCCTCGATCACTTTTTGATGGCGACGCTGAATAGAGCAGTCCCGTTCACCCAGATGGATGGTGTTGCCTTGCTGATCGGCAAAGATCTGTATTTCGATGTGGCGCGGGGACTCAATATACTTCTCTAAAATCAGCTCGTCACTGCCGAAGGCATTCAGTGCTTCACTGCGGGCGCTCTGGAGTGCACCCGGCATGGCGTCAATGGCGTCGACAATGCGCATGCCGCGCCCACCACCACCGGCGGTTGCTTTAATGAGCAGGGGAAAGCCGATGGTCGCGGCTGCATCGATGAACGCATCATCTTCCCTCTGTTTCTGGCGCTCGTCAGGGTTGCTTCCTTCTCGCTCGATGCCCGCGTAGCCAGGTACGCAGGGGACCTGAGCGGCTTCAACCGCCAGTTTTGCAGCGCGCTTATTGCCCATCAGCTCAATCGCTTCGCTGCTGGGGCCGATGAAGGTGATGCCTCTCGCTTGGCATGCGGCAGCAAATTCACTGTTCTCTGAGAGAAAGCCGTAGCCAGGGTGAATCGATTCGGCACCGGTCTGTTTCGCGGCGTTGAGAATCGCATCGCTATTGAGGTAGGAGGCGGTGACTTCAGCAGGCCCTATGCTTATGGCGTGGTCAGCCTGAATAACGTGTGGGCTGTCGCGGTCTGCATCACTGTAGACCGCGATGGTACGGATACCAAGCCTTTTTGCGGTACGCATAATTCGACAGGCGATTTCGCCTCGGTTGGCAATGAGTACGGATTGAATCATATGTGATCTCTCTCTCGTTATGAGATGGGGGCCTGTTCGGTTCAGGCTTTAATCGGGTTTGGTCCCTGTTTTGCCCATTCAGGTAGACGCTTTTGAACAAAGGCCATGGTGCCTTCGACACCTTCTGGGCTGCGAATGGCGTGCGCAAAGGCTTGAGCGCCTTCATCGAGCAGCTGGTCCAACGAGGTGTGATCGACTTTTTCAATTAGGCGTTTGGTGGTGGCGTTGGCGCCAGGTGCACAGCGTGTGATGTGTTCGAGCAGCTGCTGAAGCTGTGTCTGTAGATCGGCCTCATCCATGAACAGGGCATCAGCGAAACCGTAGTCAATGACCGGTTGCCCTGTCAGCTTAATGCCTAACAGCGCCATTTTTCGGATGCGCCGTTCACCGATGCGTGCCGTCACAAAGGGGATGATTTGAGCGGGTACGACCCCCAGCCCTGTCTCGGGCATGGCCAGTGTCGCCTTATGGTGTGCTAAGGCGATATCGGCGACCACGGCCAGCCCTAAGCCCCCGCCCATCACTGCGCCGTCTAAAACAGCGATCACTATCTTCGGTGAGGCGTTGACCTCTTTTAACATTAACCCATAAGCACGGTTGAGCTGATAATAGGGATCGTTGATGTAGTTCCGATCTGGGTCTGGGGTTTGTGATGCTTTCGCTCTGGCGTGAACCATATCTTTTAAATCACCACCGCTGCAGAAATGACCTTGAGCCCCTCTGATCACTACGGCGCGAATGTCTGGGTTGTTCTCAATGTTTTTAAAGAGCGCACGCAGCTCTGCGACCATCTCTAAGCTCATGGCGTTACGTGTTTTTGGGCGGTTCAATGTCACAAAGAGGATCTCATTGCTCAGCTCTACACGCAGTGAGGTGATCGGTTTTTCAGCCTGTCCAAAAAGGGTTGTTAAAACGTCGGTCATATTCAGCTCCTTTGAAAAAGAATATTAAGTAGTAAGCATACGGGTGTTCTCTCTTCTGATCACTGCTTTTTCTTGCGTCTGGGCAGTATATCCATAGTTTTACAGATGATGCCGAGCATAATCTCATCGGCACCGCCACCAATCGAGACGAGGCGGCCATCGCGGTATTGTCGCGAGATCGGGTTGTCCCACATAAAGCCGTTTCCGCCCCAATATTGTAGACATCGATCGGCCACTTGCCGAACCAGACGACCCGATTTCAGTTTTGCCATGGAGGCGAGTTTTAAGACATCTTTTCCTTGCATGTAGAGTTCGCAGGCTCGGTAGACCAGCGCGCGTGTTGCTTCTATCTCTGTCTGCAGCTCAGCCAGGGTAAAGTGTATGGATTGGTTGTCGATTAACGGTTGGCCAAAGGTCTCGCGCTCGCGGCAGTAGTCGATGGTTGCATTGATGCAGTTCTCCATGCCGGTGAGTGCATTCGCTGCACCCCAGAGGCGCTCCTCTTGAAACTGCATCATCTGCAACATAAAGCCTTGGTTCTCAGCCCCAATGCGAAAACGTTGAGGTATTTTTACATTGTCGAAAAAGATTTGAGCGGTGTCGGAGCTGCGCATGCCCAGTTTATGCAGTGGTTTACCAATTTCGATGCCCGGGAGGTTGGAGGGCACAATCATTAATGTTTTATTGAAGTGGGGTTTGCCGTCGCTGGTGTTGGCCAAGACGCAGAAGAAGTCCGCTTGAGTGGCGTTGGTGATCCACATCTTGGTGCCGTTGATAACGTATTCATCACCTTGTGCGACCGCTTTTGTTTTTAGGCCGGCAACGTCTGAGCCTGCGCCGGGTTCGCTGACGGCAACGCTCGCGACATAGTCGCCACTGATGGCGGGCGCCAGAAATTCGCGCTTTAACGCGTCGCTGCCAAAACGGGCCAGGGCGGGGGTGGCCATATCGGTCTGTACGCCGATCGCCAGCGGTACACCGCCGCAGTGTGCGGTGCCCAAGGCTTCGCTGGCGATGACGCTGTAGGAGTAATCAAGGCCAAGGCCGCCGTACTCTGTCGGTTTGCTGATGCCGAGGAGCCCCAGTTCTCCCATCTTTTTAAACAGCTCATGCGCTGGAAATGGGCCATTCTCTTCCCACGCTTCGATGTTAGGGTTTATCTCATTGCGAACGAAGCTCTCGACGGTACGTCGCATCTCTTCATGTTCTGTTGTTATCTCCATGCTCTCTTTTCCCCTTAACTCTCTTAACTATTTAAACTATTTAAACTAATTATTGCCTTTTCATGCTCATCTTTGTTCATACTTAATCTGTTTATATTTAACTTGTTTAGATTAATCTGTTCATATTAATCTGTTCATATTAAAGCCGTGCGACACCGAAGGTGTTGCTTTGCAACTCATTGTGCGCGGCCTCTTTTATTGTGTCGAGTAGGAAGATCAGCAGGGCACGGGTGTCGCGTGGGTCGATGATGCCGTCATCCCAGAGTCGGGCA
>JAYPBG010000314.1:0-4594 GCA_038124075.1 Gammaproteobacteria bacterium | reverse complement strand
GCCGACAAAGCTGTCTCTACAGTTTATCTGACCGGCCTCTGCTTGCTTCAAAGCGCTTAATGTATCATTAAGTTTCTTATTGGGATTACTAACGCCCTTACAAACAAGCTGCTTTGATGCAAGCGCAACAGACCGATCGGTCATAACTGACTGAATCATTTGGATTTCCTATTCGAATAACTGTATTTAATAGAATGAGTTTATTATTTGGTTTTATAGCAACAGCGTACAGACTACCCTAACACAATCAACGTAACAAGATTTGAAATCATCATTTTACACTAATCAACAAAAATCAATGGTTCGGAGAGTTTTGAAGAAGACGTCTGGCTGAGAGATGGTTAATTTTCCACGGACCTAAGATGTAAACCATGTGCAACGCTGAGATAATTGAAACGCTGAGATAATTACTTCGCGCAAAGCCTAAAGGGCACCAAAAACTTAAAGAAAACTTAAAGAAAACTTAAAGGATACCCATAAAGAATGTTTGGATATCCTTCTCAGCACTCTTTCAGCACTTCGGAGATAACTCTACTCGGCCCCTAAACTCTTACTCGCAATTTCATACACATCGGGCGAGAGGTCAGGCTCCGCCAGGATGCGCTGCAACTGCGCCTGCATCAACCCTTGTCTCTGCTCATTGTGACGGCGCCAACGACTCAACGGCGCGACCAGGCGGGCCGCAATTTGAGGGTTGATCGCATTCAACTTAATGATATGGTCTGCAAGGAAGGCATAACCCGCCCCACCTTGCTGATGAAATTGGGCTGGATTAGCGCAGAAAGCACCAATGAGTGACCGTACTTTATTTGGATTGGTCAACTCAAAGGCTTCATGCTGCAAAAGCGTTGTTACATGGTCGAGACAGGTTGGCAACGGCGAGGTCGCTTGAACTGAAAACCATTGATCAACCACCAGCGCCTCATCGTGAAACTGCTGATAAAATTCAGCAAGCAACTCACCCCCCAACGACCAACCGGCATGCACGGCAATACGCAACGCGCTGAGTTGGTCGGTCATGTTATTCGCTTGACGATACTGCTGCTCACACAGCGACACCACCTCAGCATCGCGCTTATCGTCACCGTTATCCAACGTGGCCAGATAAGCAAGCGCCACCCCTTTCAAACTCCGCTTCGCAATGCTCTTGGCATCGGGCTGATAGTCACCGGGCGTCAGGTTACGCCGGTAGACCGCCATCAGCTGATCTCGACACGCTTGCCCAATCGAGGCTCGTACAAATTGACGCACAGCGTGCAAACCATCAACATCGATCACCGCCATCTCTTCAGCCAGATAGGCCTCCGTCGGTAACGTGAGCATCAACGCCAGTGCCGCAGGGTCACTCGCTTGATCCTCCAGCAAGGTGCGCACGGCATCGAGCAGCGCCTCACCCAACACCAAAGGTTCACCACGCTGATAAAGCGCCAACAGTCTAAAGAGCTCACCCAAGGCGAGCTGATTACTCGCCTCCCAACGATTAAAAGCATCGCTGTCGTGCTGCATTAACCGTTTAAGCTGTTGGTTACTGAACGGATACTTCAAACGAACCGGCGCAGAGAAGCCTCGTAACAGAGAGGGAATGGGCCGACTCGGCACATTACTGAACGTAACCGACTGCTCTGCCTCGGTGATCGAGACCACCCCAGCATGCTCGGTAAGCTCATCGCCCTCTTGCGTCATTAAACCTAATTTAACCGGGATGTGAAAAGGCTCTTTCTGCGCTTGTTTAGGGGTTTCTGGGCAGCTCTGTCTAAAGTGGAGCGTATAAGATTGCGCCTTCTCATCATACTCATCACGCACCTCCAACTCAGGGGTTCCGGCCTGCTCATACCAGCGTTTAAACTGGGTAAAATCATAACCGTTTGCATCCGCCATCGCCTGCACAAAGTCATCGGTCGTCACCGCTTGGCCGTCATGGCGCTCAAAATAGAGATCAGAGCCTTTACGAAACCCTTCCGCGCCCAAGAGCGTGTGGATCATACGCACCACTTCAGCGCCTTTTTCATAGATGGTAACGGTATAAAAGTTATTGATCTCAATATAGGAGGGTGGACGCACCGGATGCGCCATGGGGCCTGCATCTTCGGCAAATTGCACTGTACGCAAGAGCCGGACATCGTCGACCCGTTTAACGGCACGCGAGCCCATATCGGCTGAAAACTCTTGGTCACGAAAGACGGTAAAGCCCTCTTTTAAACTGAGCTGAAACCAGTCTCGACAGGTGACTCGGTTACCGCTCCAGTTATGGAAATATTCATGAGCAATCACCGCTTCAACACGCTCAAAACGGTCATCGGTGGTGGTCACCGGGTTGGCTAACACACAGGCGGTGTTAAAGACGTTCAACCCTTTGTTCTCCATTGCGCCCATATTAAAGTGGCTGACAGCAACAATCATATAGATATCCAGATCATACTCTCGACCATAGACCTCTTCATCCCAGCGCATGGAGCGCTTAAGCGAGTCGATCGCGTGCGCGCACTTATCCAGATCGTGCGGCTCAACATAGAGCTTTATGTCGACCGTGCGCCCAGACAGGGTTGTAAATTGGTCTGAGCTGCAGGCAAGGTCGCCCGCAACCAGTGCAAACAGATAGCAGGGTTTTTTAAACGGATCGTGCCATGTTGCCCAGTGGCGACCATCATCCAGCTCACCCTGATCCACTAAGTTGCCATTTGAGAGCAGTATAGGGTAGGCCTCTTTGTCCGCACGCACCGTGGTCGTAAAAATCGACATCACATCGGGGCGGTCGAGATAGTAGGTGATCTTGCGAAAGCCTTCCGCCTCACACTGTGTGCAGAACATCCCTTTGGAGAGATAGAGCCCCTCCAGTGACGTGTTCTCTTTTGGGTTGATCTGCGTGGTCATCAACAGTGTGAAACTGCGGGGTATTGGCTGCGCCTCTGGATGGAGCGTGAGCGATTCACCGCTGACACTGTAGTCACGCTCAGTCAACGCCACACCGTCCATTTCAATTGCCAACAGCGTTAACTGCGCCCCAGCCAACACCAAAGGCGCCCCCTCCTCGGCCTGTTCATTACGCTCTAGGGTCAGCTCACTGTTGACCAGCGTCTTGTCCGGTGAGAGATCAAAAGTGAGGTGGGTGGTTTTGATGAAGTAGTTCGGGGCTTGATAATCTTTTAGATAGATGGCTTTCGGTGCTTGGTTATCTTTCATATCGAAATCCTTTTAACGCTTTTTAACGCCTTTTGATGTGCCATAGGGCTTAACATAAGATATAACATATAGACTTAACATGAGACTTAACATGAGAGTTAGTAGGCATGGTTTAACTGAATTTGATCGGTTGCGCCTCTTGCTCTTGCTGATTCTCTTGCTCTTTAGTGTGCTTCAACACTTGATTTTGAAGGTCACTTTTTTGGCCGCCGCTTTTACAACCTCTCTTTTCAATGTAGCCGATGCGCTGATCTTCTGGCAACTGAGCATGATTATAATGCAGAACGGCTTGCATGCAGATCTCACGCTGCTTATCCGTGAGCCGATCGCCGTTAGGCCACTTCCCCAACTCAACGGCACGTTTTAAACTCAGATAAACGTCTGGAGTAATCTCTTGAACTTTCTCTTCAAATGTTTTCTCTTCACATGTTTTCTCTTCAAATATTGACATAACTGCATACACCGTTTTTTATAGATAACTCATCGTTGACTATACACTATTAAATTTATTTAAACCTTACGTCATTACGTCAGTTTGGAGCCCCATCCTAACTTAGAGCGACACGTTTTATAAAAGTCGTGGTCCAAGGGGTGAATCAACTGCAGTTTATGCGGTTTCTTACGAACGTAGACCACGTCATTCGTCTCCAGCAAAATCCCCGGTTGACCATCACAGCTGACCGCAGGAGATGCCGCGCGATAGTGCCCAACAATAATTTTGATCTCACTGTTCCCATTCACGACAATGGGCCGACTGCTCAACGTGTGCGGATACATAGGCACCAACGCAATGGCGTCTAAGCTGGGGTGCATAATTGTACCACCTGCAGAGAGTGAATAGGCGGTTGAACCGGTGGGTGTAGAGACAATAAGGCCATCTGAACGTTGGCTGTAGACAAACTGCCCTTCGATATAGAGCTCAAACTCGATCATCTGTACCGCTATACCTGGGTGCAGAACCACATCATTAAGCGCATCGCCCTCTCCCACCGGTTTACCGTTACGCTTAACCTGACAATCAAGAAGGAAGTGAGGCTCGATCAAATATTGACCAGACAGAATATCATCGAGCCGTTTTTTAAACTCATCGGGTTTGATATCGGTCAGAAAGCCGAGCCTGCCCCGATTAACCCCCAAGATCGGTGTACCGAATTTAGCAAGCGCACGAGAAGCCCCCAGCAAACAGCCATCCCCCCCAATCACAATCACGATATCGCAGATCTCACCCATCTGGCGCACCGATGCCGTCTGCGATGGCTCACCGGGAAGATACTCGGTCAAGGCGGGCTCAACAATCACTCGAAAGCCACGCTCATCCAGATAGTGAATCACTTGAGCCGCCGTTGCATGAACCTCATCACTGCCGACACGGGCGACAATACCAATGTTACGTAGGGTGCCCAGCCTACCCTCA
>JAYPBG010000313.1:2788-4605 GCA_038124075.1 Gammaproteobacteria bacterium | reverse complement strand
TCCCTCTGTTCACGTACTTTTATAGAGCTGGTTTTTTGATCAGATTTGCTTGATGAATAGAGTGCCATATATAGGGGGGGCGTGTATGCAGGAGTGGTGTCGACGTGGACGTGGACTGTTTTATAGGTTACAGAGGTGGGTAGCTTTATTGCCCATTGTACCTGTTGCGATCATCGTACCCATTGTGATGATTGGAGGTTGCTCAACGCTTGGCACTCTGGGGGCTCTGGGAACGGGGTCCGGTTCGTTGTTGGCTCTGAAGCCGGATAGGGGGGTGATCGCAACTGATCCAGAGGGTGTTGTCCATATTGTTGCGCCTGATGATGCGGCACTGTTTTATCTTCAAGGCCTCTCTCATGGGCGTGACCGACTGTTTCAGATGGATATACTGCGCAGACAGGCTCAAGGCCGTTTGGCTGGGTTGCTTGGCGAGGGGGCGTTGAAAGAGGATATCCAGGTGCGCCAGCTTGGCTTGTTGGCGGCTGCGCAGCGCAGTTATGAGGTGCTGTCGCCCTCCACGCAAGCGCTGTTGGGTGCCTATGCCCGTGGTGTTAATGATGCTATGGCAGAGCAGAAAACAGAGCTGCCCAACGAGTATGCACTGTTAGAGCTCGATACCGTTGAGCCATGGCGCGTGGTCGACAGTCTCTCCATTCTTAAGTTGGTGGTGACCCGTCTGGGTCTGGACATGGACCTTGAGCCCACTAAGCTCTATAAAGCGATGAGTGCAGCCGGGCAGCTTCATGGCTTTAATGGTGCAGCGCTCTTTTTTGAAGACCTCTATCGCCTCCAGCCGATGACGTTGCGTGCAACCGTATCGGATGCCAGTAACGAACCGATGGCCAGCCATCAATTCTTTAGAGAGTTAACCGACCTGCCGATTGGTCGATCACCGTTGCCTGTCCCTGCGGCCTCTTTGGAGCTGCCGGAGCTGCCGAGCCAACTGCTTGAGTCGTCAGCGCTTGCCATCAATCACGTGAGTTGGTTGAAGGCCTCTGAAAAGGGTCAAGGCCAATTTTTTGGCAGTAACCTCTGGGGTGTCACCGCGGAGCATTCGACCACAGGGTCCCCCATGATTGCCAATGACCCTCACTTGATGTTGAGTCACCCAGCCATTTTCTATGAATGGCACCTGGTGATCCCGAAACCCGCCAAAGGCGAGCCTCACGCATTGGGCACCCAAGAGATGAACTTAAGTGGCATGAGTTTTCCCGGGTTGCCTTTGGTTGTGCACGGTCAGAATAAGAACATAAGCTGGGGGTCCACCAATAATCCGGTGGATGCGGCCGATATCTTCTTGGACACGGTGGTTGCAGGTGACCCGCACTGTACGGCTGAATCGGGGCTCTGCATTATGACCGAAGACCGTTACTACCCAATTGTAAGGCATCGTGAAATATTCCATGTGAACCAACTCGGCAATGGAATAGTAGGCGATCGCGTTGAGGCTGATCTTGACGAGAGTATCACTTCGCGGCTTACCGTCCCCTTCCGCAGTTTTGGCCCTATTCTGAACATAAGCAACCCTGAGAACCTCAACACCCCAGGTGGGCGAAGCAAAGCGTTGACGCTTCAATTTGCTGGGCTGCATGGTACGCGAGAGATGGAGACGTTTATGCATTGGCGTAGGGCTGCCCATTTGGCCGATTTTAGAGAAGGTCTGAAACATTTCGCCGTCGGTTCGCAAAACTGGATCTATATGGATCGAATGGGCACACTGGCGTATCTTTCGTCAGCAGAGATTCCGCTGAGAAAAGACCTGGAGGCTCAGAAACCGGTGCAGCAGCCCCCTTTTTTGGTGCGAGACGGCGCGGGTG
>JAYPBG010000313.1:0-2778 GCA_038124075.1 Gammaproteobacteria bacterium | reverse complement strand
ACACAACTGGGTGCGTGATGACGCAAGGCGTCAGGGGCAAGCGATTCCCTTTGCGGTGCTGCCTCTGCATGAGCTGCCCGAAGTGGTCAACCCGGATAGCGGTTTGATTGTGAATGCCAACAATGATCCCGTTGGCACCACGCTGGATAATAATGTCTTCAATCAGCAGCGTATGGGAGGGCAGGGACTCTACTATATTCAGAGTGAGTATGCCGATGGGTTGAGGGCTGCCAGTATTTATAAGGCTTTGCACAAGCGGGTTGGGCAAGGTAAGAAGATCTCCCCAGCCGATATGAAAGTGTTGCAAGGCAGTAATACCCAGTATGATGCAGAGTTGATGCTCCCCTTTCTATTGAATGCCTATCGATCAGCTCAGTCACCGTCGGCACCGTCTTTTCTGGCTCAATTTACGGCGCAGCCTCGCCTTCAGGAGGCTGTAAGCTATCTTCAAAGTTGGGACTATTCGACGCCGACCGGTATGCGGGAGGGGTATGACCAGGGTGATCAGGGGGGGATGCTCAGCAGTAAGATTACTCAGCATGAGATCCGTTCGAGTGTTGCCGCAACGCTGTACAATGTTTGGCGAGCCAAGGTGATAGAGAGCAGTATTGATGGTGTAACGCGCCGATATGATATCCCCACCGTTCCGCATCGGCATGCCTTGAAGTCGGTGTATCACTTATTAAATCAGCAGCCGTTTACAGGTGTGGGTCGCTCAGGCGTGGACTTTTTTGCCGTGGAGGAGGGTGCCGTTGCTCATGCGCGCATAGAGGAGCGCCGTGACTATATTCTATTGAATGCGCTGCATGAGGCTTTGAGTGCACTTGCCGGCGAGCCGTTTGAACTGGCTTTTGAGCGTTCGGCGGATATCAGCACGTATCGGTGGGGGAAACTGCACCGAGTTATCTTTAGAGATCCTTTGCAGCGATGGCTCGCGAATGATCTTGATCAGCTGGTGCCCGATAACCCAAATAGGTTAGCCGGCATTCCTCGCGATGGTGGATACGAAGTGGTGAACGCCTCTGGGTTCAGTGCGCGAGCCCAGCGTGCCGAGGACTTTGCCTTTGAGAACGGTGCTGCCCGGCGCTACATAGGTTATGTCTATCCCCCGACGCTCTCCCCAGTTGACCGACCCGAACAGGTGGGGCAGCGAAAAATCATGGGTTTCAGTATTATGCCGGGCCGTCCTAAGGGGGTGAATGATCAAGCGTCTCCTGGGCAGGTGAAGCGATGGCTTACTGTTGATTTCCATAAAGTACTGGATAACCTTGATGAGGTGGGTGCTGCAGAGCTGCGTCGAGGGGCGTGGCAAATCGAGCAAGTGATATTAAATGCTCATGTGGAGGCCGAAAAATAGCCTCTTAAAAAGTGGCTATTGATAAAGCCTGTCCAGCCGTTCTTGTGAGTCAATGGTGGTCTCTAAATCCTTAAGCAGACCATCTTCTAGGTTGTAGATCCAGCCGTGCACTTTCAGTGATTGATTGTTCTGCCATGCGTTTTGAACGATTGAGGTATGGCAGAGGTTCTGCACTTGCTGAATGACGTTCAATTCGCAGAGTAGATTGACCTGAGCGTCTTCGGTGTCGCCGTCGTGGTTGTTCTGTGTAAGCGCTTCGAATTGTGCCCTATGTTGAAGGTAGGTGTCTTTTATGCTACGCAGCCAATGATCAATTAAGCCCCGCCTATTTTGCCCCATTGCCGCACGCACACCGCCACAGCCGTAGTGTCCACATATAATAATCTCTTTAACTTTGAGTATTTCCACCGCATATTCCAGTACCGACAGGAGGTTAAGGTCGGTATGCATAACCAAGTTGGCGATATTGCGGTGGACAAACAGCTCTCCAGGCATCACGTCAACGAGGGTGTTAGGGGGTACGCGGCTGTCTGAGCAGCCGATCCAGAGGTAGTTTGGAGTTTGTTGTTTAGCCAGGCTTGGGAAAAAATCAGGCACTTTTTGCTTGATGCTCCCAGACCAAGCACGGTTATTAGTGAGTAGGTCTTTGCTGTTGGTCACGGGTAACACTCCATTGGGTACCATTGGATAAAATATGCTAGGACGATATGCTGGATGAATGTAGCGTGTCAAGTGGTTTGAGCGGCTTAATTGCACCTAGCACCAAAATTGAGTATTGGTAAAAAGGAGTTGACTCAAAATAAATGGCCGCACTACACTTGAGCCATTATAGATGGGCCTATTTATTGGTTATTTATTTATTTATTTATTGGTTATTTATTGGCTTTTTGTTGAGTAGCAGATCTGCTGCTCAATCTACTGCTTAAGGTGTGTGAAATATGAACAGAACTAACTGCACCGTGGAAAAAAATAGGTTCAATAATGAATTTAATAACGAACCTAATAATGAGCTTCCATGTTATGCCTCTGTAGACTATCAAACACTGATGGTTTTGAATGCAAGTAATCCGGCTTTTTTTCAGGCGCTTAAACAGGGGCTCGTACACCTAACGGATGCGAATATCCGGAGTGAACCCTGTCAAATGCGGCGCTTATTCTATGTAAATGAGAGGGTGAATGAGCTGTGCGATGAACTCAGTGATGTCTTTGCACAGGGTACATGGTCTGAAGAGTATGGTGCAGAGACTTTTGACCGTCTGTTTTCCGAACAGGTCATGCTTGTGAATGGGACAGAGGCAAGCGGGACAGAGGCAAGCGGTCCATTGCTTGGAGGGGGGCAGGGCCTCGTTCAACCGTTATCGAGTGAGCTGGATAGAGCCGAGGATATGTCGTTGGAGAGGCCTTCTCGCAGTGCCTTGATC
>JAYPBG010000312.1:1703-4605 GCA_038124075.1 Gammaproteobacteria bacterium | reverse complement strand
TGTTGATGTGATTGACAGTTGCAATCTAACCATACTGCTGGATCCTGGATACGAAGATCTGGATCAATTTTTGGCTGAGCATGGTGTTCATATTGTTGCGTCACTGCCGTGTTACGCAGAGGAGAATGTTGAAAAGCAGCGGGGTAAGGGGGTATTCCATTCGAGCATTGAAGCACTGCAGAGGTTGAATCGGCTCGGCTATGGGCGCGAAGGCGGTGATTTGAAGCTTGATTTAGTCTATAACCCTGGTGGTCCTTTCCTGCCGCCTGCGCAGAGTGAGCTGCAAGCGGCGTATAAAAAAGAGCTATTTGAAACGTTTGACATAGAATTTAATCAGCTGCTGACCTTGACGAATATGCCGATCGCCCGGTTTGGAAGTACCTTGGTCTCTAAAGGTGAGTTTGAGAGCTATATGTCGTTGCTGAAAGCCAGCTTCTCTGAGCACACTCTGGAGGGGGTTATGTGCCGGTCGACCATCAGTGTGGATTGGCAGGGGTACCTTTATGATTGCGACTTTAATCAGATGCTGAATATGAATATACGCACACAAGGCCGTGCTGTAGAGGGGGGGGAAGCACGACCTATGCATATGGAGGATCTTTTTAATATGGACCTTCAGGGGCGCCCAATTGCGGTGGCCGATCACTGTTATGGCTGTACGGCAGGGCAAGGGAGCAGCTGTGGGGGTGCGTTAACTTAGTTGTTAGTTTTTTATATATCTTTTATTTGCGTTGACTTTTTTTAATTCATTCAAGTAGACTCAGAGACTGAGTAGTTATATGAATAAGATGACTCTTGTTGATGAATTGCTCGGACTTATAAAGTTTGGCCTGAGTTGATTTAGGCAGCTTTCAAATTGGCATTTTTGCCGAATATAAAAGGAGATATGGAAATGAAAACAATTAAGTCTATTGGTTTTGCTCTTGCGGTTGCATTAGGCGTGTCCTCTTTAGCGATGACAACCGGTTGTTTGGATAACCTGTTTAACAATATTACAAATTCCAAAGGTGGTGCAAATACGGAGTCGGAATAAGCGTGCTGGGAGTGGCTCATGTAGAGTAGGCCGCTCTCTGAAGAATAAGAAAAGCCCCAGTTTCTGGGGCTTTTCTTATTCTTTTGGGTGTTTTCGGTGCTGGGGTTGCTGTGGAAGCTGTTGAGTATTGAGTGTTGCGTATTGAGTGATGCGTTTAAGAATGATGCGTTTAAGAATGATGCATGTTTAATGAATGTAATCAATCCACTCTTTGAGTAAATTATTAAAACGATCTTCGCTCAAAATGCCGCCATTCACGTATGTCTGAAAAAGTTGAGCTTTAATGCGCTCTTTCAGTGCTGCTTGAAACCTTTCTAAGACTCTCTCTTGTACTTGGGTGGTGCGCTTTGATGTCAGTGCGCGTTGGACTTTATGAGGCTGATCTTTGATCATCTGCTCCCGTATGTGTGCAGCGCTTTCTATCATCTCTTTTCGTATAAGGTCAATGCTGACGACTGAAAAGCCGGGCAGTATACCGGTGAAGGTGTCGAGAATGCGGTTGACTTTTCCGTTTCGACAGACAATGTCCTGCTTCTCTGTATCGTAGCCGTCAGCAAGGCGAGTTATTAGGCTGTCGATAAGCGCAGCCTGTTGGTTTTCGGGTTGTGTAAAGATGTAGGAGTAGACCCAAGATAACACGCTGCGCTCTGTCTCAGTACCCGCTTCTTGATCGCTGCTTAAGTGCGCAATGGGGTGATTCCCTTCCTCTTCTATTGATGCCAAAACACGCAGTGCAGAGTGTGCGTCTTGCGCTGTTATACGCTCTTTTAGTTCTCGAAGTGTCTCCTCTTCTGAAAGGTGCATACTGTCTTCTACCTCATCTTTGATGCGGTTAAGGTAAATGCAGAAGGTGTGGTTAATGTTTGCATCGTGAGCATTTTCAGTATCATCTCGGAGAGGGAAGGTTAGATTGAGTCCTATAAGCGCTGAAAATGCGCTGTTGCTGCTCTGGGTACGACGTTCGAGCGCTAAATTTAATAGGTTTTTTCCATCCCTGTCTGTAACGCTGTGATCTGCACCGTATTCAATCAGTGCTTTCACATTGCTTCCGAGATTATGTTCGACAGCCAGTTGCAGTGCTGTGAATGCATCGTAGTCATGGGTGGTTTGCTCAAGCACCTCTGCAGAATCGATGTAATTGAGGAGTTGATAAAGCTCATCAGGCTGCTCCATGGTTGCCGCGAGATGCAGAGGGGTGAAGCCTCGAAAATTGCTGTTATTGAGTGAGGGTTCATAGTCCAACACCAGGGCAATGAATGTTTCATCGTTCACCATTAAAGCGTGATGAAGGGGAGAGTCGCCAGTATGGTCGGATTGATCGATATTCGCACCAGCGTCCAACAGTGTTTCAGCGCACTCTATGTTATCTGTTGTGATGGCTGTTATCAGAGGCGTGTCGCCAGAGTGGTCTGTTGAATCTAATTGGATCCCTTGAATCGCGACTAACTTATCCAGGAGTGCTTGATTGTCTGATAGAACCGCCTGATGCACTGCTGTGATACCATTGCTGTTGCTGTGGTTAATCTCTTCGGGAGAGAGGTGCTCTAAAAGTGCGCACCCCTCTTCAATGAGGTGGTGCATTATAGTGAAGTGCAGGGGGGATTGCCCACTTTGGTTGTGAGCGGATAGGTTGATACGGCTGTTGATCAGTATTTCAAACACTTTCTGGCTTTTTGTGTCATGTTTATTCTGTTTAAGCGCTTCAAGTGTTTGGTGGAGTACGATATGGCCGTTTTGTGATATGCCTTTCTTGATGTGAATGAGCCGTTCGGCGGCCTCTAAAAGATCCAGGTCAACAGCCATTTGAAATGCACTTTTTCTATCTTTAAATGGCTGATTAAAATAAGAGGGGCGATAGCTGATTAGGGT
>JAYPBG010000312.1:0-1693 GCA_038124075.1 Gammaproteobacteria bacterium | reverse complement strand
GTTTGGCAGGTTTTGCCGAGATGAGCTCGGATTCAATGTGGTCAATGAGCAGCATAATGATGGTTTGGTTTTTGGTCTTCAGCGCCTGATGCAACGGGTTGCCCGCTTTTGAGCTTGGGTTGCTTTCTACGGCTATGCCTGCTCGCAGCAGTTGTTCTACGATGTCAGAGTTCTCTACCTCAATGGCTAAGTGTAACAGGGTGCGTATAGAGGTCTCATCTTCGATATAAAGATTAAGATCAGCGTCAGCCTCGAGTAAAAGCTTGACTGCATGAGGGTCATTGTTATCTATGGCAACCATAAGCGGTGTTAATCCCTCTGCGTTGCGCTCATTAAGCCAAGAGGTATCTTCCGTATTTTGAAGCAGCAAGGCGTTTAGGCGCTCATGGTCTTGATTTGAGACATAAACATGCACTAAAGAGGCGGGTTGAATATTGGGGAGGTGGTCACTTGAAGGTGACGGCTGGAGAGGGTTGTGAGGCGTAGGCCCTAAAGGCCAAGGTTGTGTATCCAGTGTGTTGTTCGTAAGCAGCATGAGGCTTCTTTCTGTTCTATCCTGACTCTGCTCTGAGCACATAGTGTCGTTGCTGTCTGTTGAAGCAGATGAAGAGGACGAAGAGGACGAAGATGAAGATAAACTGAACACCATAACAGTTCCCTTTTGTTGTTGAGTCGTATCTATGACGTTGCGGCATAGGAGATATGAGCCCATGGTATCTTAAGTTATTTTTATGTACTCAGCTATTGCTTTTTGGGCTATTGTCTTTTGGGAAAACTTAGGCGGATAGATGGGTTGATCATGGATGAGGAGAGGGCTATGGAATGGCAGGCTGATGATCAGAAAGAGGTCGAAGTGCCAAAGGAGCGTCGGCGGTTATATGATATTGGTGGTGAGACAATAGAAAATGTTCGGCGCTATAATCGCAAGGCCCAATGGTGCAGGTGTGATGAGCCTCCCGAAGAGGTGAACCGCAGAGAGGCGAAAGGGGTGAAAAGGCGAGCGGGTGACGCTTGCGAAGAGAGTAGAATTTGGTCGCTGCTCTGCGAAGCTCAACACTTAGCGCCGGATAATGTGACCATTAATTGGCAGCTGTTGAAGTGTTGGCCGAACGCGTTAGAGCGATGTAACTTAATTGATGGTATTGGCCATAAGTTTATTCAGATGACCCGAGAAGCATTGACGGCCTATATTGTAGAGCTTGACGGTGGTTTCATTGAGCCGACACTGAAACTGGTGGATGCGATGCGTACCGATGAGCTTCGATTGATACGGGTGCAGCGTCGTGAAGATCACAGTGATGGTAGCCCATCGGATATAGGGTTGTCTTTTACGTCTCAGTTGAGTGACGCTTGGGAGCCCCGATGGATGAGCAAACAGGACATTTTGATTCGTATGCTGGCGGATCAGCCTCGTTGTGCTGCAGGGTATCGCCGATTGGCCGCTACGCTTGTTAATCCATTTGAGCGTATTGTGATAGAAGGTGAGGCAGGCGCGTGTGATTATAATCGTACTCAATTGCTTGAAAAGGCAGAAATTTTAGATCCAATATCCGGATGATATCGACGCCAGCACTGGACAGCATGACGCGTAAGTCGTATGCGGTATGTGTAAACGGTGGGCGTGTAGTGAATCGGTCATATATAATGAGTAATGTATCATAATTAATATATAATGTTGTGAGTTAGTAATGTT
>JAYPBG010000311.1:1209-4622 GCA_038124075.1 Gammaproteobacteria bacterium | reverse complement strand
CGCAGCGTACGATGCAGTGATAGAAGGGTGTTGATTCAACGGCGACAAGTTCTTTTCGGGCTCGGGTCATAGGATAGGTTTGCTCTGTCTGTTTAGGCGTGAGAGGGATGGTAATGAAGTTGTTGGGGGTAGTCAATAATTTTTTTGGGTGTCCTTTTATATTTCTTTTTATATTTTATTTTATATTTTATGAGAGCGTCCATATATGTCCTTTTCTATTTTTGCTCTTTTTCTCCTTTTTAATCAAATGTATCGTGTGATACCCTTGATCTGAAAAAATAGTAGTAAACTTGATATCGGGTATTTTTATAACATGATGATCTGGTCAAATTTAATAAATCTATACAAATCGTTTTTCGCAACAACAAGCATTGAAAACCGGCATGAACGGGTAGATACCCCGAATATACACTCTGCAGATGAGCGAAGAGGCAGAGGCTGTTTAAGTGGTGGTATTGGTCATCGTAACACTCGATCAGAGCTTCAACCGCTTTCCAGCAGTCAAAGAGTGGTTAATACCTCAGTAAGAGATCAATATCAGCCTATGGTTTCACGGATAAGAGATCAATATCAGCCTATGGCTTCACGGAGTAGATATCGTGAGCATCATTCAAATCGAACAAACCGTCAACATAAAAACAGTCGTTCAACCCGCTTCAACCCGAGTTCAGTAAGAAATCCGAATCGATCAAAGCCTGGTCTGTCTGATGCCTATATTGCTGAGTGCTGGTCAATGTGGAAAACGATCGCATCGAAGTCTCGAGTTTTTCTGCCTACTGAAACAAGTTCTGGGGAGTTAAAAGTATCTTCTGAGCATTTAGTTCATTCAGAGAATAGTGGTACAACAGTCCCGGTCCCCCGTAGGACCGCACTGCGGGCGACCAACACTGAACATAAGACGGGTGCCTCACCACTGTACCAAAACGCTAACCGAGTTAATTTTCAGGCCCCTAATCATAAGTTCGATAAACCCAGGTATTTTGATCGAGCAGTCTGTGCTGCTGTACCTTGTGATGGTGATTACAGTGACCTCATTATCGATGCCTTGAATAATGATCGTAATATCATTGAGTTTGTCGAAGAGAGCTCTTTAGACGGTGAGCAGGGAACCGAGGATCATCGTTTTCATGATCCAAGGAGCTATATAGATAGGCCAATAAAAGGCGTCGTAGATTATGCTGATAAGCTTTATGTTCAAACCCTTTTGAGGAATATAGAGCTGTACAATCAATATTCAAAGAACAATGAATATTATGGCGGTGATCTTCACTTTATGGCTGTCGGAAAGGGAAAGGAGTACTTAGAAAGTCATGGTCGAGTGTGGAATGATACATTTAATGGAATAAAAGCGAGAAGTACGGGCATTATCAAGCAAGTCTTTCAACATCAGCGTTGTACCCCAGAAGACCACCAGGAACAAAGAATAAGTGTTACCTCGATTGCTTTACCCTTTAAAAACAGGGTGTTAACTGCCGAAACAATTGAAAATGCGTATGAACATATCTTAGCGCTGCATTCAGCGGATGGATTGTTTTTCAGTGCTGGACGAGATCCGCGTGAGTTGACCTTTGTAAGTGAACGCGGTGTAGGTCGAGCAGCAGTGATGAGTATCTACTGTAACCTTATGAGCCGTGCGGCTTTAACCAGTGACATATTCGACTTGGATGAAGAGCTTCAGAGAATGATGCTCTCTGGTCGACGGGATCGAGGGGAGCTGTTTATCCCCTGTTTCCAGCAGTTTTTTGAATTGCGCAAAGCGCTTCAGAAAGGAATCAGTGAATTGAGTACTGGCATGCCCGCAGTTATGACAGACACGCTGCCCGCTGTGGATTTTTCTGGTCAACACAAGCGATTAGAAAATACGCGTGATGCATCTATGCTAAGCCGGCTTATAGATGCACTGGGATATAAAACATTGAAACCCTTTTGGAATAAAATCGAGGAACAGACAAAGAACATCTATCCTAGTGAGCGTGATGTGAAAAGCGCTATGACTCATAAGGCGACCGCAGTTTTGAATCCTCTACATGTCGCTAAAATGGTTGATCATGTCGATGTGGATAGCACAGATACTTTTTCACGCACTAAATACCTTGCTGCAAATACGTTGCAATATGATCCACGACCGGGCCAAAAGGATAAAACGCTCATTATAGCTGAACATGGTGGTGAAACGACAAAAGCTAATGTTTGGTCTGCTGTGTTGGAGCAGAAGCCGGGTTTAATGATTGACCTTAGGCCCTTTTCTGAAAACAGACACGAACAGTGTCAAGTCGCTCCATTCGAACGCCTTGGCAAAACGAGCAGAGCGCCAAACCGACTCGACCTCCACTATGACCTCCACTATGGCTACCATAAAGATAAAAATCCATCTGAGTGGACCACTTTATCCATGCGTGCAAAAGCGATGATAAACCCCGCAGAAAGTGTGAGAGATGAACTTTTAGAGGTGACTAAGTCGCATAGTAAGGTAGATCCCGATTCATCAGAGGGCTCTGTCATGAAAACAGAGGTTGAAAAACATCGGGTTGTACGTATGAGTGGTGACTACTGGCCGGATCATGGAGCAATCTCGCCAGAACAGTTGAAATCATTGACTGAGCATGTTTTTCAGAGAATCGAAAAAGCTCATTCAGACGGCGTTCAAGCATGGATTAATTGTAATGCAGGTCAGGGTCGAAGCGCTACTCTTGCGGTTGCATTACAAGCGAGAAAGTTAATATCGATTTATAAAGAGAAACTGAAGCTTGCTAGTGCTATAGATATGTTTAAATGTACTATCGATTTGGTAAAAAACGCACGATTGAGCGGTGGACATTGCGCTGTTCAGACTGAAGAGCAATTCGGGAGCTTGGTGAAGGCCTCTCTTCTTATGGCAGAAGAGCAAGGTATCTTAGCGCGACTCAGTGATAATGTTGTTGAACGGATTAAGTCTATTGAATCAGAAATAGCACCAGACAACGTTATAGAGCAAAATCAAAGTATCTTAAATGAAAGACAAGATCATTCTGTAGAGGATTCGCCAGATGACGTTTGGCATTTGGTCTTGCGATCACTTGATGCTAGAACAGTCGATCAGGTTTTAAGTTCAAAAAAAACCATGCACGGTGTAGTCAAACGATTACCTCAGGCTTATCTGGTGGACATTAATCGCAATGATGATCGAGGTATTATATACCGAGATTCTAATGGTGATATACGGTTCATTGAGGGTGACCGAAGTGATATTGCTAGAGGTCGAGGCACCCCAGCAGAAGCGTTGATCGGATTGGTGGATGATCGGAATTGGCGTGTTCGAGAAGCGCTTGCTCGCAATCGAGGCGCCCCAGCAGAAGCGTTGATCAAATTGGCAGAGGATAAGGATTGGCGTGTTCGATATGCGCTTGCTTACAATGAAGGCGCCCCAGCAAAAG
>JAYPBG010000311.1:0-1109 GCA_038124075.1 Gammaproteobacteria bacterium | reverse complement strand
GTGTTCGAGCAGCGGTTGCTAGCCATCCAAACGCCCCAAAAGAAGTGTTGATCGGATTGGCAAGTGATGAAGATGAGGGTGTTCGAGAAGCGGTTGCTAACCATCCAAGCGCCTCAAAAGAAGTATTGATCCAATTGGCAGATGATCAGGATGTGCGTGTTCGACAAGCGGTTGCTAGCCATCCAAACGCCCCAGAAGAAGTATTGATCAAATTGGCAGATGATCGGGTTAGCTCTGTTCGAGCAGCGGTTGCTCGCAATGAAAACGCTCCAGCAAAAGTATTGATCCAATTGGCAGGTGATCAGGACTCGTGGGTTCGAGAAAAGGTTGCTAGCAATTCAAACACTCCAGCAGAAGTATTGATCCAATTGGCAGGTGATCCGAAGCTGTCTGTTCGACTATGTGTTGCTTGCAATCGAAGCGCCCCAGCAAAAGCATTGATCCGGTTGTCAAGGGAACAGGATTGGCGTATTCAATACGTTCTTACTCAACGAGGAATATGATAGTGGCACGAATAGGGTTGAGATTTACATTGATCATGCAGGCGAGAAGAGCGGTTTCATCTAGTAAATTTGGCTTTTAAAATGCCCTTCCAAGAAGCGGTCTGAGCAGTTGTCCTCTTTGTTTGAAATTAAATAGGTAGTAGATATGAAAGCAGTAGGCGTTCTCACCCATCCAGTCACCCATCTAACCACTCATTCAATCACGCACTCAATCACGCACTCAATCACGCACATAGCAGGCAACTACCTTTCGAACGTGGATGTCGATGAGCGTACTTATCGGGTGGGTTTGGTTCAGGCAGAGCGGCCAGCAAGTGCGGTCAATGTCTCTCTGGTGGTGGGAGGGTGGCATGAGTTTGCTGAAGATCTTGACCCAGTCGCAGCTGAATACGCCTATATGGCACAGCTGTGTCGTGAAGTATCGGAGCAGCAACTTGAAAGAATAAAAACGGTTTCGTTCAATGAGGGTTTGTTAACGCCTGCTCTAAATCCCGTGGTGCAGGAGGTGATTGATGTGGGGCGTGAGGCGTTGGAAGATTGCGGTTTGGATCCTGCATTGATGCCCATATTGGTCTCTGATAGTTCAGGTGTGAATGCTTACTACCT
>JAYPBG010000310.1:0-4629 GCA_038124075.1 Gammaproteobacteria bacterium | reverse complement strand
GTTGGATACTCAGGGGTTGGCGGCACATTTGGCCCAGCTGTTGGAGCAAAAAGAGGGTATCGAACAGGCGGGTATTGTGATATTTTTGCGCGGTGATTTGGGTGTGGGTAAGACGGCTTTCACGCGTGCCATGCTGCGCAGCTTTGGTTATCAGGGTAACGTGAAGAGCCCAACATATACATTGGTTGAGACCTATAAAGAGCATCGGTTGAATCATTTTGATCTTTATCGGCTTTCAGAGCCTGAAGAACTTGAGTTTATTGGCATTGAGCACTATTTTGAAATAAATCAAATTAATATAATTGAATGGCCTGAAAAGGGCGAAGGCTCTTTACCGCTACCCGATATTGAGATCTTGTTAGAACAGGTCGTACCTGATGCTCAGGCCTTATCTATTATTTCAGATGTCTCAGGCGTGGCTGCAGACTCAGACTCAGACCTAGATTCAGCTGAGGCACGGCTTGAACAGGTGTTTAAGCGAGATATTAAAATAGAGGGTTTTAGTGACCATGGAAAATCAATTGTACAGAGGCTTATTGAGCGGGTTTCAAGACGCTAGAGCGAGCCATCGGACGTGTATGTTAACCCTGTTTTTCTTGTGGGTGGTCGGTGTGGCGATGGCCTCTTCAACGGCTCAGGCCGCTGCCATTAATGCAGTTGATATTGATGCTCAGCCCAATAAGACAAACGTGGTGTTCAGTTTGAGCCGCTCTGTCAAGTATACGCTGTTCACGTTGGATAACCCCGATCGGGTTGTTATCGATTTTCATAATGTTGATTCATCGGCAGGGCTTAAGCTGCATAATGTTGAGAGGACGCCGATTCAACGTATTCGAACAGGGCGTCGCGGTCTGACGACACAACGGGTTGTGCTTGATCTTAAAGAGCCGGTATTGACCGAGCACTACGCGTTAGCGGTTGAAAAAGGCGGTTATCGTTTAGGTTTGGACCTTAAGCCTCTGAAGCTTGCTTTTAAAACAGTGGACGCTCTGCAGCAGACGCAACGAGACAGTAAAATAGGTCAAAACCGTGAGGGTAACAATAAGAAGCGTCATGACGAGAAGCGCCCTCAACCCGATGTGGCGACTCATGCCTTGCGTAATGTGGTGATTGCGATTGATGCAGGTCACGGTGGTGAGGATCCCGGTGCGGTGGGGCCAAACGGCACACTAGAAAAAGATGTTGTGCTGGCTATTGCCAAAAAGTTAGCAAAAGCGATCGGTACGCGCTCGGGTTATGAGGCTGTGTTGGTGCGTGAGGGTGATTACTATATCCCACTCGCTAAGCGTAGAGAGATTGCACGAAAAAAACATAATGCTGACCTCTTTTTGTCGATTCATGCAGACAGTTGGAAACGTCGAAGCGCTAAAGGTGCTTCCGTTTATGCGCTTTCAAGAAAGGGCGCCTCCAGTGCGCTGGCTCGACATTTGGCAGCGCATGAAAAAGCCTCGGCTAGGCGTGTGGAGAAGGGTACCAAACACTTGAGCAGTGTCTTAGCGGATTTGGCTATGGAAGGCAGTATGGAGCATTCGATGCGTGTAGGTGATTATGTACTGGAAGAGCTGGGGGGGGTTACCAAACTGCATAAGAAAAAAGTGGAGCAGGCTGCCTTTGCGGTCTTAAAGTCGACCGATGTGCCTTCCTTGTTGATTGAAACAGGGTTTATATCGAATCCGCAAGAGGAGCGTCAACTTAAAAACAGCCGTCATCAGCATAAGCTGGTTAAGGCGATTACAGAGGGTGTGCAGCGCTATTTTGAGCAGCAGCCTCCTCCAAATACATGGCTAGCGGCTTGGAAGGCCCGCCCACCTGCTACACATCAGATTGCTCGGGGTGAGACCATTTCAGGTATCGCAGAGCGCTACCGAGTCAGTCAGAAGCGCCTTAAAAAAGCCAACAATCTTCGCTCCGATCTGATTCGTATTGGTCAAGTTTTGCATATCCCTAGCAGTTAGGTTGTTTGGTGCCTTTTCATTGGGTTTTCCTCTGACAACTTGATACTATGCATTCTGGTTTTATTCTGACACCAAAAGAGGGGATTCATGAAGTCGATTCGCGTATTAAGTGCTCGTCTGGCCAATCAGATTGCAGCAGGAGAGGTGGTTGAGCGCCCCGCGGCTGTGATTAAGGAGCTGGTTGAAAACAGCATTGATGCGGGGGCTACGCGTATAGAGGTAGAGATTGAGCGAGGCGGCAGCCAACTGATGCAGGTGCGTGATGACGGTTGCGGCATTACGCAAGAGGACCTTCCGCTGGCGCTGAGTCGGCATGCAACCAGTAAGATTGCTACTTCAGACGATCTTGCTGCGATACACACCTTAGGCTTTCGTGGTGAGGCGTTGGCGAGCATCAGCTCTGTTGCGCGGTTAACCCTTTTGAGCAGCACCGATGAGAGTGGTGTTGGTTGGCAGGTGCAGACAGAGGGTCCTGAAATGAACCCTGTGGTGAAGCCTGCTCGACATGCCCAAGGGACAACCGTTACGGTGCGGGACCTATTTTTTAATGTTCCAGCGCGTCGAAAATTCATGCGTACCGAACGCACGGAGTCAAACCATATCGAATTGGCGTTGCGCAAAATGGCATTAAGCCATTTTGCGACGGGCTTCACATTAAAAATGGATAATAAAGTGGTTTGGAGCGTCAAACCGGCACTGGACCAGATTGCGCAAGAGCGGCGCATCGAAAAGTTGGTGGGTAAAGCCTTTATTCAGCAAGCCCTTCATTTGAGTGTTGACGTTGACGGCATGCGGTTGAATGGCTGGATTGGGTTGCCGACGCTCTCGCGCAGCCAGGCGGACATGCAGTACTTTTTTGTCAATGGTCGCTCCGTTCGAGATAAGACCATTATTCATGCCACCAAGCAAGCCTATCATGATGTGATGATGCATGGGCGTCACCCGGCTTTTGTGCTGTTTTTTGAGTTAGATGCCGCAGATATCGATGTGAATGTTCACCCTACGAAGCATGAGGTCCGCTTTCGGGAGAGTCGTGCAGCGCATGATTTTCTCTATAGGAGTATCAAGCGTGCGTTGAATGAGGTCTCGCCTAAAGAGCAACTGGAGCAAGGCAAAGCACCGCAACCGCTTGGATGGGTAGATGCGCCTATACCGGTACAGGCGGAGCTGGATATTGCACATGATGTCAGTAGTGGAGCGGAGGGTGCTCGTCATACGGGGAGTGTGGCTTATCATGATCGTGCTGATCGTGCTGATCGTGCTGATCGTGCTGATCGTGCGTTGACAAGCTACGGTCAGTCTCACTCTGCAGGGGTAGACTATACCGTATCGGGTGCGGCATTGGGTGGTGCACCCAAACACCCTGCGGTTCGAGAGTCGAATCAGTTTTATGGTGAATTGGCGCGCCCAGACAGTGCCTTGGAGCCGTCGGTCGATGAGGCATCGGTCGACGAGTCGTCGTTGCTCCCGCCATTGGGTTATGCCGTAGCGCAGTTGCACGGGATCTATATCCTTGCGCAAAATCAATATGGGTTGATTGTGGTCGATATGCATGCGGCGCATGAGCGTATTGTCTATGAGCGACTTAAGAAAGATATCTTAACGGGACAGGTTGCGGCACAGGTGTTGGTTGTGCCCATTGTTCTCTCTTTAAGCCGAGCTGAAAATGAGGCGGTCGATGCCCATTTTGAGCTGTTTAATCGTTTGGGTTTTGTGCTGGAGCGTTCTGGGCCTGAGCATGTTTCGGTTCGAGAGCTTCCGGTGATACTGTCAGAATCCGATGTTGAACAGCTGCTTCGCGATGTGATCTCAGACTTGATTGTGCATGAGCGCTCTTTTCGAATTGAGCAGCATATGAATGAGTTGCTTGCTTCAATAGCATGCCATGGTGCTGTTAGAGCGCAGCGTCAGCTGTCAATCGATGAGATGAATGCGCTCCTGAGGGATATGGAAATGACGCAGAAGAGCGGCCAATGTAACCATGGACGCCCCACCTGGTATCAATTTGAGCTTTCACAGCTGGATGCGCTGTTTAAGCGAGGTCAATAACGTTGGGCATGAATGCGGTGCAGCCGGAAAACAGAAAGGTCATCTGCCTAATGGGGCCTACAGCCAGCGGAAAAACCGCTATGGCTGTTCAATGGGTGCAGCAGTTTCCACTCGAGATCATTAATGTTGATTCGGCGCAGGTCTATAGAGGTATGGATATTGGCAGCGGGAAACTGGATAAGGCGACATTGGCCAGGGCGCCACACCGATTGATTGACCTCTGTGATCCTGCGGAGCCTTATTCTGCGGCACAATTTGTTGAAGATGCGCATCGAGAAATGGCATTGATCTGGATGCAAGGTAAAACGCCGCTTCTTGTGGGTGGGACCATGCTCTATTTTAAGGCTCTGCTTCAGGGGATGAGCGCTCTGCCTTCGGCCAACAAAGCGATACGTGAAGAGATTCAAGCGATGGCAGATCAGCAAGGCTGGCCCGCTGTACATAAAGCATTGGCTGTCGTAGACAAGGAGAGCGCCGATCGTTTGCACCCAAATGATCAGCAGCGAATACAGCGTGCATTGGAGGTCTACCGTATTACGGGTGAGCCTATGAGTCACCACTTGGGTCGGCCGCAAAATCCGTTTCCTTATCCTGCTTTAACGTTGGCGATTGCACCACGTGACCG
>JAYPBG010000309.1:0-4661 GCA_038124075.1 Gammaproteobacteria bacterium | reverse complement strand
AATAGAACAAATAACAACCTAATAGGCTGCTATTTCGCGCCAGCGACTAAATACTTGGCATGAGTAAGGCTCTCAATGTGCTTATGGATATTTAAATCTCCACGCCCCCCTGCAACCTTTAGAACTGACGATAAGAGATCCAGAGCATACTTCCCCCGAGTTTTATTTAAAGAAAACGCAAGATCAACATACTTGGAAGCATTAAAAGGCTTTAGGAGAAATTCAAAGCCATTAATTTTTTCAAAACAGGCAATGCATGCAACATCATCACTCTTTTCATAAGCTACTTTTGCCTGAAGGAAATATTTAACATCACCATCCTTCATCTTCTCCAACTCTTTTTCCGACATCCCCAAAAGCTCTTTGGATTTTTTTTAACCACCCGCCAATTTATAAGCACCCGAAAGGGACAGCAGCTTAGAGACTTCGACTACATCACGACTACCTGATAAACCTATTGATTTCGATCTTTTTTTATTAGATATTTTTATGTTACTTAAATTATCCAGACCTTTATACACACCTCTATACGCACCTCTACGCACAACTTCATTAACAGCCTCATTCAAACCTTCACGCATGATTAATGCATCCACACTCATAATACTAGGCTCTGTATTAAGCGATCTAATTTCGTCCATCGCCATATATTTTCGACGACCTTCAAACGCACCTGCCTTTACCTCTGACACCAGAAGAGCAACCCTATCCTCAAACTTTACCCACTGTGGAACATTGCTATGCTCTATAGCTGTATAAGCTAATTTAATATTCTCTGCTATATTTTTGCTGCGCAACGCCTGATAAGATGAAAACCCCTCATGAGAAGCAACATACTGATTAAACACTTTCGACGTCGCCAAACATACTGATTTAGAACCGCTATCACAATAGGACAGCACAATGTTCCGCAAATCAGGGTTTCCCAATACCGCCTCTCTCATCTCCCGAAACTCATTAACATTCTCAGCCTTTTTCCCTTTAATCACCTCTAAAGATCGGGAGGAGGGTCCAGCTAACGGCCCGCATGCTTGAGCATTTTTTTGAGTATTTTTTTGAGCATTTTTTTGAGCATTTTTTTGAGCATTTTTTTTAGCTTTTACTTGGGCTTTTTTTAGCCTTTTCCTTTCTGCTATGCTCATTTTACTTTTGAGTTTACCGTCTACCGGACGATGACCACCCGGTGCAGAGCTTTCATTAAAACCGCTGGAGTGTCTTATTACAGTACCTGATACGCTATTCATTTTTCACCTTCTTTAAGAGTTATAGTTATTTATAGTTACAGCCGTTCATCTTATTTATTCTATCATCCACCTTAAATGGAAATATTATGCTATATCCATTCGTAAGAAATCAACAGAGTTCTACCCTACAACTTATACTTACCCTGGCTCGTAATCAAATTGAGACAAAATAGAAATAGGAAGAGATAAAAACTCGGACAAAGCCTCATTAACGTGCTTTTGGCTCAGAGGGTCACCACTATCGGAATAGGCAAGCCGAAGCGGGACAATCAGCTCATTGAAGCATGTGCGCGAACGAATATTTTCAGGAGACATTTTTTCTTCTGGATTTATCGTAATTACAAGACGAGACATATTTCCCAACTGACGGTTTCCTGTCCAAAAAAGCGTTAACGTATTCAGCTCTGAACTCTTTGCTTGTTTAATAAAAGATTTGACTGCATGAGTAATATGTAGACGCTTATTACATAAGGCTTTACTCTTCTGATCCATCTGGTTCGACGGAATAACTGGTTCAGCGATACTCTCAATTAAGCTCGCCCTCAAATTACTGGTGCCACAAACAGCTACGCGTGTAGCATGGGGCCCCAGAATAAGAAAATTATTCATTGCTTGAGGGTTCTTGGCAATGCCCAGCGCTATAATGCTCGGAATACCCAAAACTGCGTAGGCCTCATTCTTCAAGCCTTCCAGAGCTAAAGCTTTTGAACTCGGTAACTCCCAATTACAGAGCGCATTCGTCAGCTCTACCTCAGAGGCCTCATTCCTTATATCACTGCCCAAGCTTTGCATTAATTGGACAACCTGCCCCCGCTGGTTTGACTCACCACTCAACAGCCAATCATAAAGAGCTTCTTTAAGCTGAAACCTCGCCTGCTCCAATGAGAATGGCACACCCCCTTTTCCGTTTGATATTTCCCCTTCATACGCTCCTAAATTCTCACCATCCATATTCAAAAGTTTAAGGATAAAACCAAAGTCATTCTCACAAAGATCATTCAACATATTTTTGACTGAAAAATTGCTCCAATCGGCAGGCACACCGCACAGCGTCAGTGGACTTCGTGGAACTTTACTCACATCATTTTTTAAAAGTTGATAGTCACTTACAGCAACACAAAGCCTCTCAATACGCTTAAACAGTTCAGGCGATAGCTGTACGGGTGAAGGGATACCCATTCGCGCAGACAGAGCCATCAACTGGCCCAAAAATTGATATCGATCATATCTTTTATCGTTGGTGCTAGGCACCTCAGCGGGCAGCTCATGATAGGGATCACCATCACCTATCGATTTAAAAAGCGACCACTGCTGAACTTCCTCTTCATTAAAACACTTCGGGTGATTAAATATCTGATACCACGCTTCACCAATCGCTTGACACTTCAGACCGCCACCATCCATACCCACTTGAAATCGACCATCATCGTCAAGATATTCGAATGTAAATCGGCGGGTACTCAACATCCCTGTAATATTCTCGTCAATAGCGATCAACTCCTCTCCATTAATGACCGGAATGGGCCCAATCAACTCTCCTCCAATCTCAGGCAACCACCATTGCCGTATTATTCCAATAAATTCTTTGATTAATGTTTTTTGAAACGCTTCTTCTGAAACCACCTCAGAATCAGGAATAATCGATTTCAGCTCACTATTATAAACAGACACGGCTTCCGAAGAGATCGGTGTTCGCGTAAGATAGTGCTGATCATGGAACATAAAAGCGACAAAAGCGATAGAAAAATATAAACGACGATCACGGTCGCCTATCAGCTCACCTCCCATTTTCTTATCTGCCATCCTCAATGCAAGAAGAGTAGCTGCACATTCACCATCCTTTGAACTATGATTTCGATCATTAATAAAACGCTCCAAAGGGAACTCTTCAGAACCATCATTTAAGCGATTAAATATAATTTGAACAACCCTCACCAGCATTTCTACCTTATAGAACGCACGCTTCGGCTCTAAAATAGAGAAATGCAGACATGACTTACCCTCTTTTTCACAGAAAATATCCACCCCTTTACCCTTGTTAGTCTGAATAAGCGTATCAAGTAAGAGTAATGAGCCCTTCTCAATGGCATATATCAATGGAGGCGTGCCATCTGGAAACGGAATATTTACGTCGACACCCAGTGAGATAACCCATTTCAATCGAGTCGATAAGTCTGATGTACAATGCCCCTTGCTCTCCCATTCATAAACGTTACGCATTTCGTCGTGCAGTGCTGTTTCGCCTTGCTTAGAACGTCTATTAATATCAACACCACGATTGAGTAGTGCATCCACAACCTTCTTCGCTCTAGATTGTATCGCTCTATGAAGCGGCGTAAACCCATCGCTGTTGTAAGTATCGATGGGGAGGCCTGCCTCAAAGATCTGTTTCATTGTAAATAAGCTGTTTTCTCTTGCAGCAGCATGCGCAAGACTAACCCCCTCACCAGCACCATCGGTATATTGATTAAGATGCCTAATATCAACTACTTGAATTTCAGAACCATGGAGCGAAAATAACTGCTCATCAATAAATTCTCGAATGCTTTTCACTGCCTGATCAATCGTAGGGCGCTTTCGGTAATCTGGGTCCAATAATTCAAAAGCAATATGCTCAATTATTTTCGCACCTCTTAATACAGCATGATTATTCTTCATCATGGCTAAAAAGCTGTGCATCCTATCTCTTTGCATAGGATCCATTGAAGGATTTTCATAACCTTCTTTTATCTTGTAAATTTCAGGTTTATTATTCGTTAATATATAGAGTAGAGCACCCAATATATAACGCGCCTGTACATTATGATACTCATCAACGGATGCACACTGTCCAGGGTCACCGTATTCAGGTGGCCAAAACTGCCGCTCATCAACACTATTGCGAAGATTTTCATCTATCGCATTGTAGTAATAGTGCAGTATGGGCTCAGCTTCTATGGCCTGCATGGCCGTACGGATTTTTTCTCCATGGATCGATGAAGCGGTTTCACACTGAATATTTGATAAAAGCCCTCTTACCTGTTCATTATGATGTGAGAGGTCCAGACAGTGAGGTTGGTGCTGAGCGGGGGCCGCCTGCCCTTGAGCAGCACCGTACGCCTGGCTGTCCCGTCTTGACTGTTGACCAGGGGCTGATGGTTGTGCATTTGGATTGGGCCTAGGGTTATTTGAGTCTACAGTAGGCTTAGACTGATTACTTATATGAGATGGAATTTTTGTCATTTCTAAATCACCTAATTTTTAATTTTTATCTATTTATCTATTTATCTATTTATCTATTTATCTATTTATCTATTTATCTATTTATCAAACGATTCACACTACTGTGCTTGGAACCGCTTTTTCTTTATCCCACCTTTATCTTTATCTCGCGGTTTCAACTCCGAAGTGCAACAGGTTAATTTCGTGTTAATCGCT
>JAYPBG010000308.1:1119-4674 GCA_038124075.1 Gammaproteobacteria bacterium | reverse complement strand
TGGCGCAAACGGCTTGCTGACATCAGTTGGTTCATGCGCTGCATGAACGAAACCATTGCCAGACAAGCAAATAAAGAGGATGATTGTACAGGACGCTTTTGGGAAGGCCGGTTTAAAAGCCAAGCTTTGCTCGATGAGACCGCACTACTGGCCTGTATGACATACGTCGACCTTAATCCTATTCGCGCGAATATAGCGAATAACAGTGAATCCTCCGACTTCACCTCCATCCAAAGCAGGCTATTTAAGCATCTAGAGTCACTCAGCAATGGCTCTAAAAAAACCAAGCAGGTCAAAAATAAAATTCAAAACCGTTTAGAAAAACAGCGCGCCGCTTTAAGCCGGAAAACTCAAGAAAAAAGCGCCACCCCTTTTCTTAACGCCGATCTTCAAAAAGCCCCTCTGCTCAAATTTCAAGGCGCAGCCGATCCCTCCAACCTCGAGCCTTGCATTCCATTCTCACTTGAGGATTATCTTCAGTTAGTTGAGGAGACGGGACGAGTCATCAGAAACGACAAAAAAGGCTTCATCAATGAAGAGACACCTCCACTGCTTGAACGCTTAGGAATTCAAGCAGATCGATGGGCCACATCCATCAAACAATATGGAAGCATGTTTTCAGTTGTAGCAGGTAATAAAGCATCGATGACTCGCCATAAGCAATCTGCTGATAAAAAGTGGGTGAAGGGAGGCTTGCAGGCTTTTTCATAGAGTCTCTGCAGCAACAATATACCAACTTCATTACATTACAGCTCATACAGCTCACACCTGATCATACGATCACCTCACGAGCGCCTTAGACGCTCCATAAAACCGTAATTCACCCTTAATCAGCTTAAAATCAATAGGCCTTAAAACCGGATCCCTCATCTCAAAGCCCTGATCGATTACTTATTGATCACCTTGATTTTTCTATTTTATGGCTGTCCTAGACCTATTCTAGACCTACTTTTTATGGCTGTCCTAGACCTACTCTATTATGGCTGTCCTAGACCTACTCCTCTTTATGGCTGTCCTAGACCTACTTTATGGCTGTCCTAGACCTACTACTAGACCTACTCCTATACATCAATCAACATTTTGAGCAGACACCAGTAGGAGTCCCTTCTCAACCCATATCTTTACTGAAACACCTTTGGAGTAACTCTGAATGGGCTCGTCACCCCTATCAATATTTGGAAGATCACCAAACAGCGCGGCATCATAAGGTACTTCGTAGAGTGTAGACAGACCCGAACCAGCTTGATACCGCAATTGAGCGGCCGTAACACCACGAATGGAGCAGTAACGTGCACCAAGCAAGGCGTGAGCCTGATCCGCAAAGCGCAGAGTTGACTCAATGGGAGAGAAATCCAGCATGGTAAAGTAGCGCTGCACCTCTGAGAGTTTGGATGAACGCACTTCAAGCGGCTTCATTTTAATATGGTTTTTTGCAACCTCTTGGGAAATCGCTTCGACCACACCCGCTTGTTCTGATAACTGAGAAACGTGCCGCAAGGGCTTCTGATACTGCTGTATCATGAATGTACCCCCTATGACCGCGAAGAGCGCCACGGATGCGGCCACCGCCCTTCTCCAGCGCAGCGCAAATTGATTCATCAGCGCCCTACCCTTATCGCCTGATCCGTCTGTTTGGCCTTCGATCTCTTGATCACGGCGTTGCGCTTGATGACACGCTTGCCTAACGCCCTCTTTTAGCGTCATAAGGGTATCAAACTGGTTATCGCTGAGCTTTTGTGAGATAACTTTCTTTTGAATCAGATCTTTTAAATGGTCGCTCATTGTATACCACCTTTTATGCCGCCCCTATGATCGCGTTCTTTTGGATCTTTCGCTCCTGAGCGCTCTTGTAAACGCTTTTTTATTCGATGAAGACGAGACAAAACGGTGCCTCTAGGCACATCTAAAATAGTAGCAATTTCAGCAGCCGTATTCCCCATGACAGCCCAGTAATAGAGAATCTCCCTTGCCTGAAACTCCAATTGATTCCAGATGCTCTCTAAATGGATCCGATCAATCACAACGCTCTCTAGGTCACGACACTCCAAGTCAGACATTGCATGCTCATCATAGAGCTCCAGCAGATGAGCGTGGGATGATCTAAGCGTATCGATGAAGTGATTTCTAATGATTTTTTTTATAAACGCTTCAGCATTTTTAATGCTTAACGTACGCTCTTTTTCTGATAACTTTAAATACTTCTCAAGTGATGCTTGCAAAAGGTCATACGCTTCATGGGGCTCTTTTGTCAACACACACGCATACTGATACAGCCGATCCAGCAACGTACGGTTAAAAACAGCGTCCTTATCCTTCATCAGCGCCACTCCACTCGGCTTATCCAACCTTTCTCTATGATACAAGGCAACCCATTGAGAAGGTCAGTTCCGCTGATCCCGCACACCGAGGCTTCCTGCAAGAGCGTGCCCAATGTTTTATTTTGACTCACACCTTTCAATAAGGTGTAGAGCGCAGCTGAAACTGTTTCAACCTTTGGCCTCATGGTGGGCTCATTCAAATCACGGTAGACCACAAGATACGCTTCACTTTCAAGCGCCATTAAGGTTTCACGTATCGCGCCGGCATGATGTTCCTTCAATATTGTCTCGATCGGCCAGATCGTTTTAAACAGTGAAACGGTTTTATTTAAAGAGAACCGGATATCAAGATGGTGTTCTTTAGGAATATCGCCGAGCGCTTGAGGGTACACTCGAGGCTCATCATCTTCATAATATGCCTTATGCAGAGCGTATTCAATGGCGGTCAGCGTGCTCAAATAGGGATAGGGCTGAAGATGCTCATTGAGGCAGCCATGTTCAGCGCTGCCATGTTCAGCGGTACGGTGAGCAATAAAGCGGGACATGTTATCTCCATATAGATTGAGATCCCATACGGTCGATGCGTATTGTTGAATGTATCTCTGGCAGAGCGATCTGAAATAAGGTTTTCCCAATATAAACTGGGTAACGGTATAAATCTTAGTGAGATTATCAAGCAGAGCCTCCCTGTGGCTTACCTGATAGATCGGTGCTCTTGAGTAGCTTTTCTCATCGATGACACCCTTCATACCCTCTAAGGGCTCATTTTGTGTAATAAACCCAATCACGCGTTCTTGCAGCTCTGTTAATGCCATCATATTAGGCTAACAACCTCTCTGCCTTCGCTTCATTTATACTGTCAATACTGTCAATACTGTCAATACTATCAATACTGTTAACACGGTTAATGATCGATTGAGCTCGGTACGCTTCAGCCAGTAACCTCTTTAGTGGGGGGATATCACTGTCCCATTCGATGATGACCGGCAGATCCGACAACCCTCCCTGCTCAGCAAGTCGAGCCACAAGCGCTCGATAGTGGGCCCATACAGGTTCAGAAACGGCTCGATTGTGCGTATCCAGTAAGTAATCACCTTGATCGTCATGCCCAGCCAGATGAATCTCCTGAATGGAGTTCAGGGGGAGAGCATCAAAAAAAGCCTCTACCGAGTATCCATGGTTAAACTGATTAACATAGGCATTGTTTACATCCACTAAGAGTCCACAACCCGACTCA
>JAYPBG010000308.1:0-1109 GCA_038124075.1 Gammaproteobacteria bacterium | reverse complement strand
CTCCATGCTGTCATGCTGATAGCTGATGTAACGTGAGACATTTTCTAATAAAATCTGCCGTCCCAGGTAGGACTGCACCTGATTAATGCGGGTCGATATATGTTTTATGCTCTCCTCCACCAACGGCAGTGGCAACAGATCATGTGAATGGTGGGTACCGTTGTTACAAAAACAGGCATGTTCTGAGATTCGCACCGGCTTATATTCATCAATGATGGACTTTAGGCGAGAGAGGTAGCCTTTATCGAGCGGTACAGTTCCACCTAAATTGAGATTAACACCGTGAATACTGAGTGGGTATTTCTCCGCAACAGCCGCAAGGATATTACGGTTTACACCACCTCCAAGATAGTTGTCAATCAGGACTTCACAGAGGGGTATAGCGTAAGACTCACTCAATAACTGATCAATATGTGGCGTTCTTAATCCAATGCCCACTTGCTTCAATGGCGGCCGTTCACTCATACGCGCTCTCGCTTCTCTCTCGTCATGTTGCGTTGAAGGCTTTACGATTTAGCCGGTTTTACCGCCTTTACAGAGCCGCCTACGATTTTGGCGCAGGTGCCCTTAGGTACGTAAACCCACTCATTGGGGTCACCATCCTTTTTGGCTTGACCCGCGCAGCCGTGTGATCCATCCAGCGCACCGCAGTCATTACTTCCCGATTTTGCAATGCCGGCACACTTCTCCCAAGCTTGGGGTTGGTCGGGTACAGCTGCTTGAGCGGCACTGCCTGCCGTTAAAGCCAAAACAGCCGCTACTGCAGCTGACGCTACCCGTTTATTCTGTTGTCGATCATTACCCAAGTCACTCATCTTTAAATCCTCTTTGCGTGAAATTTAACATCAAATAGTACGTTATATACAGCAAGTACGGCTAGAAGGCCGGATCAAAACAACCTGTTTACCACCGACCACGCCTGAGCTTTTATCATCAAGCTCATACTGTATGACGTATTAGGCGCTTATTTGATTGCATCGATTATGCATTTTAGAAAAGTTACATTTATTAACAAACAACAACATTGATCATATTGTCAAAATGCCTTTATCTGTTGGCTCTTAGGAACGTAACCTTATGCCACTATCAACTCAAGCATCGGCTCTATC
>JAYPBG010000307.1:0-4679 GCA_038124075.1 Gammaproteobacteria bacterium | reverse complement strand
GCTTAAGTTATTGCGCGGCTGCATGAAAGGTTGGCCAGTGTTGTATTTATAGCACATGGCTGCCAACGTGGGCATCTTGGCAATGAGTCGAATGGCTGCAATTTTTCGATGCTGTTCGTCGTTGATGTCTAGAGAGTCGTGATAGAAGGCAGAGAGGGCGCCGACAACGCCACACATGACGGCCATAGGGTGGGCATCACGACGGAAACCGTTGTAGAAGTTACGGATCTGCTCATGCACCATGGTGTGGCTGGTGATGGTATCGACAAATTCTGTTTTCTCAGTGGCGTTTGGGAGCTCACCGTAAAGTAGCAGGTAGCAGGTCTCTAGGTAATCTGATTGATTGGCAAGCTGGTCTATTGGGTAGCCTCTGTGAAGGAGGATGCCTTTGCCGCCGTCGATAAAGGTGATCTTGGATTCACAGGATGCTGTAGAAACAAACCCGGGATCATAGGTGAATACGCCCTCCTGAGTTAGAGAACGAATATCTATAACGTCGGGGCCAAGCGTGCCGCTGTATACGGGCAGCTCTAGGGGTTCTTGGCTTGACTTGATGGTTAGCTGGGCCTTCTTCTCAGCCATGGTTTTCTCCTGTTTACTGGTATCAAATCTATCGTACTGTCCTTAACTTGCCTTGCTTTTACCGACACCTTGGGTGCTCCATAAAAGGTGGCGCAGGCTGGTGTACCAGCCGATTCCTACCATGCAAGGTTCCTAAGATTCAGTGGAAATCTGGGCACAAGCTAAAGAGTTAGCAGGTATTTGTCAATGTTATTTGTGGATGCTGTCTCTGTAATGCGCTGTTTAGAGCGTATTTTACAGTTTTTTTTGAAAGCATTCCATGCATCAGATCATGCATGCAGGTCAGCACGGTTTGATGCTATATTAGCCAGTCATTTTAGCCAGCCATTGGTTTGTCAACACGATCTAGTATGCAGTGCTTATGATAGACGGAAAATTTTGAAAGTCCACCGGCTTGGTGGTAAGCTCGACGGCAGTCTTATTTATTTATGAGCCCGCTCTGGCTGAGAGTCTTCTAGCTTGGTTCTTTATCTCGCTCCTTATTTGTCTTGTCGCTCTTTTCTCGATCTTAACTAGAAAGGCTAGATATGATTTAATTTTAAACAGTTTGTATTTCATTTCTGATCCGTCTATACTCGCCGAACGGTGAGAAGGCGAAGCGATTCTAACGATGAGTTCGCTTCAATAACCGTCATTCACAAGTTTAACCATTTCGCTGATTATTTTAGGTGCATTGTCGTGAATAAGAGAAGGCCTACCAATATAGATATCCCCTCTGTGCTCTCCTACCAATTACCTCTGCCCGGAGTTGTATCAATCCTGCATCGAATATCTGGATTTGTTCTGTTTTTAGCGATCCCCATTCTGCTTTGGATTTTGGATATGTCGCTATCTTCAGAGGCAGGTTTCCAGAAAATAAGTGAAACCTTAGATGGGTTTTTCATGTTTTTGGTCGTTTGGGCCATAGTGGGCGCCATTGTTTTTCATTTGGTTGCGGGCGTTAAACACCTCATCATGGACCTGGGTTATGGTGAGACATTGGAAGGCGCTCAGTTGGGTGCAAAAGTAGCCACTGCGGTTTCTGCGGTATTGATCTTATTGTTGGGAGTTTGGTTATGGTAACAAGTGTTACAAGTCTTGGACGCAGCGGTTTATATGACTGGCTAATACAGAGAGGGTCCGCGGTTGTTGTTGCGCTTTATGTGGTTGTGATACTCGGCTTTCTGGTGACAACCCCTGATCTGACCTATATGCAGTGGCGCGAATTTATGGGCGGCCTCTGTATGAAAATATTTAATTTGATTACATTGATCAGCATCATTGCTCATGCCTGGGTAGGCCTCTGGACAATTTCGACTGATTATATAAAGCCAGTGGTGATTCGCTTGGTTTTTCAAGTGGCCTGTGGTGTAGCTGCATTTGCCTATTTTGTTTGGGCGATCGATATCCTTTGGGGAGTTTGATTTATGACTGGAATTCGTTCACTCACATTTGATGCCGTGATTGTTGGTGGTGGTGGTGCAGGCATGCGTGCCGCTTTACAGTTGGCTCAAGCCGGCCAGAATGTTGCCTTAATTACAAAAGTATTCCCAACACGGTCCCATACGGTGTCTGCACAAGGTGGTATTACCTGTGCTATAGCCAGTTCGGACCCGAATGATGACTGGCGATGGCATATGTACGATACGGTCAAGGGGTCTGATTACATCGGAGACCAGGATGCGATCGAGTATATGTGTAATGTGGGCCCTCAAGTTGTCTTTGAGCTTGAACATATGGGCTTGCCCTTCTCTAGGACGGAAGAGTGTCGTATTTATCAGCGTCATTTTGGTGGACAATCAAAAGATTATGGAAAAGGTGGGCAAGCGGCTCGAACCTGTGCCGCAGCCGACCGAACAGGCCATGCGTTGCTGCATGCGCTTTATCAACAAAATGTTAAACACAATACCACCTTTTTTAATGAGTGGTATGCGACCGACATTGTAAAGAACCAAGACGGTGCGGTGATTGGTGTATTGGCGATCTCCATCGAGACCGGAGAGCAAGTGCTCTTTAAGTCTAAAGCAACGGTGTTTGCGACCGGTGGTTCGGGTCGGATTTATGCGTCTACAACAAACGCACTGATCAACACCGGTGACGGTGTGGGTATGGCCCTTCGTGCAGGCCTGCCTGTTCAAGATATTGAGATGTGGCAGTTCCACCCAACGGGTATTGCAGGGGCTGGGGTACTGGTCACAGAGGGGTGTCGCGGTGAGGGGGGCTACCTTGTCAATAAAGACGGTGAGCGCTTCATGGAGCGGTATGCACCCAATGCCAAAGACCTGGCGAGCCGAGACGTCGTTGCTCGTTCGATGATGATGGAGATCCTGGACGGTCGGGGCTGTGGCCCGGAAGGGGATCACGTTTTCCTTAAACTGGACCACCTTGGAGAAGAGGTGCTGCAGAAGCGTCTTCCTGGCATTTGCGAGCTATCAAAGACGTTTGCTTCAGCGGATCCGGTCCACGTACCCATTCCCGTTGTTCCCACTTGCCACTATATGATGGGTGGAATACCCACCAATATTCATGGCCAGGCCATCCGTGTTGATGCGCAAGGGAATGACCATATCGTTCCTGGCCTCTTTGCTGTCGGTGAAGTCGCGTGCGTTTCCGTGCATGGTGCGAACCGCTTGGGTGGAAACTCCTTGTTGGACCTTGTTGTATTTGGTCGGGCTGCTGGACTCTTTATCGAAGAGCAGCTGAAGCAAGGTGTTGAACAGCGAGAAGCGAGTGACTCTGATCTTGAGGAAGCGCTCAGCCGCTACAATCGATGGGAAGGCACCAAAGAGGGTGAGAGTGTTTCTGAGGTACGTAAGAGCTTGCAGCAGGTCATGCAGAATCACTTTGGTGTATTCCGAAAAGGCGAGCTGATGGAAGAGGGTGTTGTTAAGTTGGCTGAGATCCGTGAGCGTGTATCAAAAGCACACTTATCCGATAAGAGTGGCGCGTTCAATACCGCTAGGATTGAAGCGTTGGAGCTTGACAACCTATTGGAAGTTGCAGAGGCAACAGCGATTGCTGCTGAATACCGTAAAGAGAGCCGAGGTGCACACTCTCGATATGATTACCCAGATCGAGATGATGAAAATTGGTTAGCGCACTCCCTCTACTTCCCAGGTGAGAAGCGTGTTGGAAAGCGTTCTGTTAACTTTTCACCTAAGCAAGTAGACACCTTTGAGCCTAAAGTGCGTACCTATTAATTTTTTATAGGTTTTTCTTATGAGTGATTGCTAATATTGAGTAATAAACAGGTTAAGTAGAGAGACAGTCATGTTACGAGTGAGTATTTATCGATACAACCCTGAGACCGACAATGATCCATACTATATGGACTACAGTGTCGATACGGGAGGTAAGGATCTCATGGTATTGGATATCCTGAATCTTGTAAAAGAGCAGGATCCCACCTTATCCTATCGTCGTTCTTGTCGCGAAGGTGTCTGCGGTTCTGATGGCATCAATATGAATGGCAAAAATGGTTTAGCTTGCATTACCCCGGTGTCAGAAGTATCCAAGCCGGGTAAACCTTTGCTGATTCGACCGCTTCCTGGTCTTCCTGTTATGCGTGATCTGGTTGTTGATATGGCCCTTTTCTATCAACAATATGAAAAGGTGCAGCCTTATCTTATTAACCACGATGCTCCGCCAGCGATTGAGCGGCTGCAGACACCTGAAGAGCGTGAGAAGCTTGATGGCCTTTATGAGTGCATTTTATGTGCGTGCTGTTCGACATCTTGCCCCTCTTTTTGGTGGAATCCTGATAAATTTGTTGGCCCAGCCGGTCTGCTCCAAGCCTATCGCTTTTTGGTTGATAGCCGTGATCAGGCGACCAATGAGCGTTTAGCTAATCTAGAAGACCCATTCAGTGTTTTCCGCTGTCGTGGTGTCATGAATTGTGTCAGTGTTTGCCCTAAAGGGTTAAATCCAACAAAGGCTATTGGCCATATTCGCTCGATGCTGTTGCAGCGTGCAACCTAGAGTGGGGGGTTCTGTTTTACATTAGGCTCTGCTTTTTACAGCAGGCAAAGTAATGGCCTAGTGCTAAACCCGATGCCTCGACAGGTGTATCGGGTGTTTTGTGTTCTTCTCCGAGTTTTTCGTGAATCGCTTCTTATCGG
>JAYPBG010000306.1:2055-4722 GCA_038124075.1 Gammaproteobacteria bacterium | reverse complement strand
AGGGTATGGGCTTTGGCTGGGCGACGACCTGTTTCAGTGGTGTGACAACGCCTTTGGTTCCGGACTGTTTGGCGCGTGCCCATGCTCTTGGTTTTAAGCAGGTGATTGTCTTCCCTTACTTTCTTTTCACCGGTCGACTGATAAAAAAAATCTACGCGTGGGTGGATGATTATGCGCAGGCGCATCCGGATGTTGCGGTTGTTAAAGCGCCCTATTTAAATGACCACCCTAAAGTGATCGATGCGTTTGTTGAGAAGCTTGCGGAAATTGAGGCGGGCAATCCCAATATGAACTGTCAGCTCTGTCAATACCGTGTTCAAATTATTGGGGCGGAGCATAAGGTGGGTTTACCGCAAGAGAGTCATCATCACCATGTTCAGGGTGTGGGAACCGATGCAGATCACCATCACGCACATCACCACCACCATCATCATCACCACCACCATCACGCAGATCACCCTGAGGATCATCCCAGTCATGGAAGCCAGAGCGGTCAGTCTGAGCATGAGCACGCATAAATGAACTGGGATTATGAAGTCAATCCTCAGCGCATTGAGCAGGAGAGTTTTCGGCAGATTCGCAGTTTGCTTGATTTAAGTCGATTCAGCCGCGAAGAGTCTCAGGTCGTCATGCGCATTGTGCACAGCTTGGGCTGTCCGAGAGTGACCAACCAGATACGCTTCAGTGAGAAGGCCTGTCGATTGGGGTGCAAGGCGTTGGCGCAAGAGCGGCCTATTCTGTGTGATGCGGAGATGGTGAAGCAGGGCATTACTAAGCGTATGGTTGTACAGCCGCCACACTGTTTTCTCAATGACCGCCGTGTGGCGGGCTGGGCAAACGAGGCGAATGAGACACGCTCTATGGCCGCACTTAAGTTATGGGTCCCCTATTTGGAGGGGAGTGTGGTGGTCATTGGTAATGCGCCCACGGTACTCTTCCGCCTGTTGGAGATGTTGCGTGACGGGGCGCCCAGGCCCAGCTTAATCATCGGCATGCCCGTCGGTTTTGTGGGGGCTGCAGAGTCCAAGCAGGCGCTTTGGGGCAGCTATGCTGAGCTAGGCGTCGAGTGCATCACTTTGTTAGGTAATCAGGGTGGCAGTTCGGTCTCTGCGGCATCGTGTAATGCGCTGTTGCGCTGTAATCATGGCGAGTGGTATTAGTCGTGGTGAGGCGTGCGTCGTGGTGAGGTATGTCAATGTGATCGGCATAGGGGCTTCAGAAGCAGCGGTGTTGAGTGAGCCTGCTTTGCAAGCACTCAGTGAGTCGGCGTGGGTGGTTGGATCGCCTCGTCAACTGGAGAGTGTGCGTGCGCTTCTTGGTACGCAGCGCTGTAAGAGGCTGCCTACCTTGTCGGAATTGGGGCGCTGGCTTGAATCCGATCGAACCTTAGCCGATCGAACCTTAGCCGATCGAACCTTAGAGAGTGAAACGGTGACTCTGCTCGCCTCAGGCGATCCGCTCTTTTATGGCATTGGTCGCTGGGTGGGTAAACGCATTCCAGCCGATCGGCTCCGCTACTATCCCGCTGTTTCCAGCATGCAAGTGGCCTGTCACGCGTTAGGTCTAGCGTTGCAGGATGTCGATGTTGTATCCCTGCATGGTCGCCCTGTCGAAACCCTTCGAACCCACTTACGTAAAAATCGCGTGCTGTTGATCTTGACCGATAAAGAGAGTCATCCACAGCGCTTAGCGAAGGAGTGTCAGCTGGCTGGGTTTGAGGCATCGAAGATAACCGTCTGTGAAGCGTTAGGCTACCCGCAGCAGCAGATTCGCCACTTTTGTGTCAATGATCTATTAGAGAGCGCCTTAACGTTTGACCCGCTTCATATCTCTGTTCTTCATGTTGCTGGTATCGGCGGGCGTTACCCTGAATCGCCAGGTATACCGGATGCCGATTTTTGCAGTGACGCCATGCTGACAAAACGTGAGGTGCGGTTGGCGCTGCTCTCTTTGCTGCAGGTGGGGCAGGGCGATACGGTATGGGATATCGGGGCGGGTTGCGGCTCTGTCAGTGTTGAGCTTGCGTTGTGGTCGCCCCGAAGCAGCGTCTATGCCGTTGAGAAAAACCGTGAACGCTTGGCTTTTTTACAAGAGAATCGAAAGCGTTTTGGAGTTGTGAGTAATTTGCACAGTGTTGAAGGCCGAGCACCTGAGGCGCTCGCTGAGTTGCCTCCACCAACACGTATCTTTATTGGTGGCAGCGACGGTGCTCTGCCCGCTCTGTTGCAGAGGGCGTGGGAAGTCTTACCCGAGCAGGGCATTTTGGTCGTTTCGGCTGTGACAGAGCGAACACGGGCTCAACTGATTGAGTTTATGCAGGAGCGTTTGCTCTGTGAACAAGGGGCTGCACCGAGTGTAGAGCATGAGACATTTCAGGTTGCGGTCAGCCGGGGCAGTACACTGGGAGGTCAGCTTATCTACAGGCCTAATTTACCCGTTACGCTGTTTAGGTGGAAAAAAGTAGGGGGTGCCGAGTGAGTGGTGGGATTTTTTATGGTGTCGGTGTTGGGCCGGGTGATCCAGAGCTCATAACAATGAAAGCCTTACGACGGATACACGAGAGTGATCTGCTCAGTTATATTGCCAATGATCAAGGCCACTCTCAATCAAAAGAGATTGCTGCAGCGGCGATGGATCGTCTGCAACAGACGCTCTCTTTTGTCTGCT
>JAYPBG010000306.1:0-2045 GCA_038124075.1 Gammaproteobacteria bacterium | reverse complement strand
TTGTCTGCTCTGACGAGAACGCGTGCTTACCGTTTAAAGAGAAACGAATGATTCCGGTGATCATGCCGATGTGTGACAACCGGGCGTCTGCAAACCGAGCGTACGATGAAGCCTCTGAGACGATCATGCAGTCGTTAGCGGCAGGGTATGATGTGACGTTTTTGTGTGAAGGTGATCCGCTTTTTTTTGGTTCGTTTGCCTATCTGCTCGATCGCATTGCACCGCACTACCGTTGTGACGTGGTGCCCGGTATCTCATCGGTTCATGCTGCCACGGCCGTGTTACAGAAACCCTTGACCTGCCTTAAAGACTCTTTTGCCGTGGTCAGTGGGCGACACAGCGATGAAAAAATTATTGAAACCTTGCGTCAACACGACAGCGTGGTGATTATGAAAGCGGGACGCGCCCGTGCTCGGCTGTTATCTTTATTAGAAAAAGCGGGACGTCGTCAAGAGGCGCACTACTTGGCGTATATTGGACGCGCGCAAGAGCAGGTGGTTATCGATATGGATGAGCTGGATAAGACGGCAGAGGGCCCTTATTTCTCACTGTTTTTTGTATTACCAAAAGGGCGAGACAGCAGATGAAAAGTAGGGACATAAAAATTATCTCTTTGACGGCTGAAGGGCTGCGATTGGCAGAGCGACTGAAAACGGTGTTGCCAGAGAGTGATGTATGGCATAAGCCGACACCGTTTACAGACACGGTACAGCGTGAATTTCAGAGAGGCACCGCGCTTATGTTTATTTGTGCGACCGGCATTGTGGTGAGAACACTCGGCCCTGTCTTGAGTGACAAGCAGAGTGACCCCCCCGTGTTGGCCCTGGATGAGCAGGGTAAATTTGTGATTGCGTTGCTGTCCGGGCATGAAGGGGGTGCCAATGAGTGGGCTCGACAGGTTGCAGAGGCGCTTCAAGCCGAACCGGTGATGACAACCGCAAACGCTTACTGTCGACCTGTCTATGCCGTCGGTTTAGGGTGTGAGCGTGGTTGTACTCAAGAGGCACTGCTGCAGCTGTTAAACGCATCCCTCGAGCAGCTCGATGTGCGACTGGATCAGGTAGAGAGCCTGAACAGTATTGATATTAAAGCGGATGAGGTCGGTATGCTTGAGTTATCCGCTCAGCTCAACAGGCCTTTTCATACGTGGCCTGTTGAGCGGTTGCGCGAGGTTGAAGCGCAGTTGAGTGTAAAGTCTGACTATGTCTTTAAAACCGTCGGCGTCTTTGGTGTATGCGAATCGGCTGCGTTGGTGGGGGCGATGCAACAGACTGGGGCACCGGCTGAGTTGGTGTTAACGAAGCAGAAATCGAAACAAGCGACGTGTGCCATTGCGCGCAGTTACAGAGTGTGAGAGTTACAGACCATGAGTAAGCTTTTTTTAATTGGTACCGGCCCGGGGGATCGAGATTGGCTTACCCCAAAAGCGATGCACGCGATAGAGGCGAGCAGTGACCTGGTGGCTTATGGGCTCTATATCGACCTATTGGGGGATCTCTGCAGGGGCAAACGGTTTCATGAGTTGCCGCTGGGTGAGGAGATTGGCCGTGCACGCTTAGCACTGGATCTGGCCGCTGAGGGACAGACGACGGCGCTGCTCTCCAGTGGGGATATTGGCATTTATGCGATGGCGACGTTGGTGTTTGAGTTGTTGGATCAACATACAGAACACGCTACAGAACACCTAGCAGCATGGTTGAATGTAGAGATTGAGGTGATCCCAGGGATCTCAGCCATGCAAGCAGCGGCCAGTCGTGTCGGCGCACTGCTGGGGCACGACTTCTGCACCGTCTCGCTGTCGGATCTGTTAACGCCCTGGGAGACGATTGAGCAGCGCATTGAGTGCGCCGGGCGAGGCGACTTCGTGATCTCTTTTTATAATCCGGTTTCAAAAAAGAGGGATTGGCAGTTAAACGCCGCGCGGGATATCTTATTGCGTCACCGACCGGCCACGACGCCTGTGGTGTTGGGGCGTCAACTGACGCGGGCGGATGAGTCCGTGACGGTGACCACGCTCGACGGGCTCGATGCCCGCGTTGTGGATT
>JAYPBG010000305.1:1982-4725 GCA_038124075.1 Gammaproteobacteria bacterium | reverse complement strand
GTGTTAGGGTCTTCAGGTACTGGTATATATGGGTCATTGGCAATCGTTTTCAGAATATCGAACAGTTGCACCCTAAGATTAAACCAGGTTGTTTTTTGTCTGTTATTATCTTCAGAATAACACTTCTCATCTATGCACGTTTGGAAATTTTCAATGGCTGGTAAGACATTGTTCACGATGCATTTATTCAATGAATCACCGCATAGGTAGAGCTTAATGAGCCTGTTAGCGTTGTCGATGAGTGTTTCGCATTCTGTTTCTAAACGATAATGTATATTTTTTATTTCATGAGGTGGTGCAATGTTATTGATAACTATTGTGTAATTCATATATGCACTAATATCATCCTCAAACGCACGGCTTTTGGACATAAAGTCGAATAAGCCTGGTTTCCTCATGTCCATCTCAAGAGCTTCATTAGCAAAGCCTCTGTCTACTTGCTTCAGTCCGCTCTCTTCAGTATTATATCTAATCGCCTCTGACAATAGCTCTGCATTAAATAGATTGTCATCATCGGAGTCACTATCAATGTCAATATTGGCAAATGAGGGTGTAGTATCTATTCTGTTCATTTGAAAACCTTAAATAATTCTGTGTATATTTTAATTAAAATATCGTTGAAACGTTATGTGCTATTCCAGGCTTGCCTTATTTAAAAATATAGCGGCATGAATATTTCTGTCAGGGTTGTCCAGTATCTTTATGTGATTACTTCTAATTTTATAAGTCTCTTCAGTGCGCATATTGTAAATTTCACCTCTGCCGCTAGCCCAGCTATTTATAAATTCACTGCACATATGAACAAGTACAGGGCCACATGACTTAGAGTCTACTTGCTGTTGTGCGCTCAGAGGTATTCTGACTGCGTGATCTGATAATCCACTGGTTTATGGCTAAATGATACCTCTCTGGAGGTGTAATGTCTATACAATAACTAACAAAGTAATTGTTGGTATTTCAATATATTAGGATTTCTATAAGAGAGGAGGGATTTGGTGCAATGGTCACAAAATCAGAGAGGAATACGCTCAGGTGCATTATATGTTAGGATTCTGTATTTTCTTTTGACCATCGCTTTTTTGAATGGGCTTCTGACAAAAGGGTATTACGTTGCTTTTATCCGGATGAAGAAACTATATTTGCGACCGCTTGATCAGCTCTTGTGATATAGGGGCTGATTGTTTCGACGGGAATTGCTGACGCTTCCCCTTTTTGTGAATATGCGTATTATGCGTTTTCGTTTTCGTTTGATAGTATCTGGGTTAGATACTTAACTATTTTAGTGTGTTTATGCCGCTGAGCAATCTCTAAAGGCGTACCCCCGTCGAGGCCGAGGGCGGCTAGGTTAAGCTGTTTTTTGCTAGCACCACAATCAACCAATTTTTTTAGTGCAGAAAGCGAATTATTTCTAGCGGCCAAATGTATAGGACTCCATTGGATGCGGGTTGTGACAGAAAGGGCTGAGGCATCCATTCCCAAAGAGCGCATAAAGCTAATGGTGTTCGACCTATCTCTTTGAACGGCAATATGTAAGGGGGATTGCCCATATTTATCTACGGTAATTAAGTCATTTATGGCTATGCCTTTGTCGACTAATGCCTTGATTGCTGGTCGGGTTGCGTACTTTTCAGCCTCAATAGCGTAGTGGAGCGGCAGCCTTCCTTGTTGGCAAGGGGTTAATAGCTCATCAATTGTAAGATGATCGATCAGTGCACTCATGGCTTTGTTTTTATGCTTAGTGATGCTTAATATGAGAGCGGTTGCATTATCATAAGCGCATGGTTTATTTATCCATGCGCGCTCTTTGTCCAGCTTGCATAATACATTGATCAAATCTTGGTTATTACCCTCGCCGTGTCGTCCTCCAAGTACAGCGGTTTTTAGTAAGCTATCGCTGTAATGCGGCTCTTTAGTACCGAAGAGCTTTTTAGGGGGGAGTGCTTTACCAACTATCATTAAAGCGTCAGCGAAGCCTTTCTCTGCAGCTATGTAGTGGGGCCTCTCATTGTTATTATTGGCTCGTAATAGCTGATTTTCCGTTAATCCGGCGTCGATAAGCGCTTGAAGGACTTCGGTATAATTATTTTTAACGGCCAACAGAGTCGTGGTTCTAGATGGGGGCCCCGATAATATTGATGAGGCGGCTGCTGGGTCTAGCTGTTTTGGGGTCGCGCCAATATCACTGAATGCTTTAATAATATCTGGGTGATTTGAGGTCACGGACAATTCTACAGCCGAGTAGCTTTGAGATGATGTTTTATTGAACATGAGAAGTTGATCAACAGAAATACCCATTTTATGCAGACGTTTAATAACCTCAGGTCGATTATGAATGGCAGCCTGTTGGACAGTATTGAGATTACCGCTATTATGATGATTCCCTAAGAGTATCTCAGATGGAATATTTAGATCGGTAATCCGCTTTATAGTATCCATATCGTTCTGTTGGATCAATATTGACAGAGGTTTGGAGAGGTAGTCCGCTAAAAACTTGGGACACTTCTCATTGAACAGCAAAATAAGTTGATCAACCTCAGGGTGGGGTTGTGCGCGATAGGTTGCAATAGAGCCTCTTGAGAGGGTTCTTAGGAAAGTGGGCTCTGAAAAAAGGTCTCGCCAAAGTGAGATAGGGGCATTGCCTTTAATCAATTCAGCCGCGAGTTGTTGGTTTTTCTGTTTATGGCTACTTCCAAACAGTGATCGTGTTTTCGGGAAGTATGTGCTGGGCTGCTTAAGATAGGAG
>JAYPBG010000305.1:0-1972 GCA_038124075.1 Gammaproteobacteria bacterium | reverse complement strand
ATATTAAGGGGCTGTTCGGTATGATGGTGGGCGTCAGTGCCTGAAGAACTTCGGACGGTCTTGTTAATCATAAGAACGATGTCGCTCAGTCGGTCACGATCAAGGGTGCTCAGTTGATCGTTGTTTGCCAGCGACTGTAATGTTGTTAGACCTAATGTCAGGCTATCTTCATTATTGCTCAGAGGCTCTAAGGTCGCTTCTGATTTTACTAATTCCCCGATGGCGTGTGTGATCAGGAGCGTGTAGAGGATGCTGCCCCCGACCCTGGATGTTGACATCACGTGCATCGGTACCAGGATCGAGCTTATCGCTCTGTTGTCACTATTTAATGCATTACTGTTTTTCTCTGTTCTGTTGGCATACTGAGCAAGTTTTATCGCAACGTCTGTCATCTGTCTGCTGGCGAAAAGCTCACTGTAGTGAGGGGGCTGATGATGTAGATGATCGCGCATGGCAGTGTTTAATACGTGTGTGGAGAGGGTGCTGGTTAGAGCTTCTTCTAATGCTTCGATCTTCCATTGGATAGGCATGCCGTCCTCATCCAATTCGATAAACTCTTCTCCTGTAGGATCAAACGGCCTGTACTGTTTGATCAGTTCGTTCAAGGTGTGTTCACGTATTGACTGCATTTGCAAACCTGCAGATTGCGCATTAAAGTCATTGCACTGCTCTATATTGGCGAGTAATTCGGTAGCACCTTGAGTAATGGATGCATTTAATTGAGTTGTACGTTGTTGCAGCGCGTTTGGGGCTTCATTTATAATCCGATACAGGATCTGTGCGGGAATATACTCTCGGGGCGTCAAGGCATACCCATCTCGCTCACGAATGGCTTTGCTGCCTATGAGATATGAGGTCAGCATGGGGCGTAAGTGGACTTCATAGCTCTCTGACACATAGTTTTTTAATTGGTATTTAACAACAGCGGTGTTGACATAGTCCTGAAGGGCGTTGCTGATCTCTTGTGTTAAATAAGCGGGGAGTGATGCTGTGTCGAGACGGTTACGATTGTAAAATTGCAACGCTTCGACGAGCCGCGCTCTGGACCCATTGACGCACTGATAGTCATCGTCATCAGTGGGTGGAAAGATCGCTAAAACCTCATTCACCTGCTCATGCGTGGATGTTCCACTTTCCAAGTTTTCAACAAGTAGGCGGCAATATGAAGCGGTCTCTTTTAAAAGTGGGGTTATGGATTTTGGGTCCTCACATTTCTCTAACAGATAGGTTTTAAACTTCCCTCCTTCAGAAAAAAAGTCCAATTTCTCACAGTTGCTAAGGTGTGCTTCTAAAGCAGATACTGCTTGGGTGCATAGAGTAGAGCAGCGCTCTTTCAGTGTTTCTGCATCATAATTGCCGTCAAAAAAGTGTTCTGAAAAAGGGTGGGAATTGGGGTAGACGCTCTGATCTTTTCTGCTGATAGAGCCTGCTGCTTGAAATAGCGTGTTTAAGAATTTGTTGGCCTCATCTGCAATAAAACTCTCTTGGAAAGGAGCGGTGGTAAGTGCTTGAAAAACGGTTCGGGTGGAGGGTCCTTGCATATTGAGTGGCGAAGAAGACGTTAGGCGCGTGGGTTCTGGACGGGCAGTGTCTTCAGAGTGCATATATTGGTGGGCGAACGCTGCGCTTTGACTTTTATTATCATCGGAATGGGCTATGAGTTGTTGTTGGGGCTGTTGAGAAGGTGCCGTGGACGTGAGGTTGGTCATTTTTGAATCCTGGAAATGAAAACTATTTTAAATATTATAACTTTAAAAGTACTTCACTGGCCCATATTCATGGTTGACGAAAACTATGAATATATTTAGACTCAGGACCATTGCAGTTATAAGAATTGTAACTTATTAGCCGTGTGAAAGCAATATTTTCTGATCATGCTCCCCGGAAGGATGACAGAACAAAAGCTATATCTGCTTGACAGGTAATGTACCTAGGCGCCCGACGAGCCCAAGCCGCTGAGCGTATAGATAAT
>JAYPBG010000304.1:4507-4728 GCA_038124075.1 Gammaproteobacteria bacterium | reverse complement strand
CGTAGTATGTATACGCTCAGCGGCTTGGGCTCGTCGGGCGCCTAGGTACATTACTTGTCCAGCAGCTATAGTGTCAGGGTGTGTTAACGATAATATATCTACCTTTATAATAGACAAAATTTAGCCTTAAAGATAGAGTCTACTCTCATTTTAGCAAATTTGATCGGCTTTTTTAGGAGGTTAATGAGTGGTGCGCGCTTTTGAGCCTAGGCTAAACTCTA
>JAYPBG010000304.1:0-4497 GCA_038124075.1 Gammaproteobacteria bacterium | reverse complement strand
CTTGTGCTCTATAAGAAATCTAATAAATATCTATTATAAATATAGACAAATATATGCCCAGTTCAATCATGATATGAGGTCCGCAGAAAATCTACCCTACAAAAACGATATTGACCAATTGGACAAGGCAGGCTGGGCCGCTCTGTAGGTGTATGGCGGCACAAATAGTTGTCACTATTTGTTAGCAAAAAAGGTTCGAAAACCTGTATAAGGTACACCTCATACAGGTTTTGATGTACTATGCGCGTAGTAATCTACTTATATTATTAGGGTGTCTCTGTGTACGCTTCGTTCACAGAGACAGATAGTGACATTTAACCCTTTGTGCTCAGCCTTATTGTATAAATATCCAACATTCATAAAAATATTTATATAAAATCACTTTCTATGAGGGGGCGTGTATCGAGGGGCGGCGTGTATCCAGTGGGCGTACAGACTTTCTGGCTTACTGCTTAATTTACTAATTGCTCGAGCTTTTAATGAAAACTGGTCAAATTGATACTGCTACTGCTACTGCTACTGCTACTGCAGTTGCCACCTCGATTAACTCGAGTAAAGAAGCTAACGCCCCTTTGGTTAACCGTGAGCCTGTTGCCCAACCGTTGCCCAGGGCTGGAGATCATGCTGCTGTAACCTTAAGGTCGCCTTCATCAACCGTTTTGAGTCTGTTTCCCTCTGCGCACCCTATAACCACGCAAAAATTGATGGAGGCGGTGAAGCGCATTCACTCTAATGCGGCGTTGAAGCGAGAGATCTCTTTTTCAACGCTGGATAATCACTTCTTCAGAAAAGAGATGGAGCTCTGTTTTAATAAGAGAGAGGTTGTAAAAAAACTAAAAGAGCTCAACCGTAAAAATAGATCTGAGAGAGGCAGAGGCTCTGCTGGTACGAAAAATTATACGTTGTCAACAACGCTTGAGAAAACGCTTTCTGAACCTATTGTCTGTGATCTTCATACACTGTTTCATAAAATGGGCATAATGAAGTTTGATATTACCGGTTCTTCTGCAGAACCGATAGCAATCGATCCAGAGCATCTGCCTGATGATATGCATGATATTGATATCGCTGCGAAAGTGCCTGATTCATGGCTCAAAGTCGATGAAAAGAGGTCACCATCGTTTCGTCCCATCGCCGACCGACTGGCTGATGTTTTGATAGAGCTTCGACCTGAGTTAAAGTCACTGCCTAAAGAGGCGCGCTTGATCGCTTATACACGAAGCCACAATTCAAAAAAGAGTGCTTTTAAGCTGACGCTCAATACTGTAGCATCCTCTGTTCCCATTGATCTGTTCTTTTATAGTTTGGTCTCGGCTGATTTTGATGCAATAACATCCAGTGTTCGACTCTCAGTCAATACCAAAGCAACGCAACAGCAGGCGGTGTTAACGCGCAGTATCAGTGAAAAGACAGAAGCGTGGCTAAGATCTAAAAAGTTGCTTTGGATGAACGAGGCGCTTGAAGGTGGGTTGCAACGTATCCATATCCAGTTTAATAAACATCCAGATAATCAGCTGCTGCAACCGCACCTGCTCAAGCATCTCTATACTCAAGCGACAGACATGGAAAGAGGTGATTTTTTCTATCGGTTGCTGACGGCCCCTCACTTCTCATCTGAAGATGAAGGGGCTTGGCGTGCATTGCTGGTTTGGCTCTCCCAGTACAGTCTCAAAGCGGATGATGCAGAGATAACGCCCTCTTTTGAAGCGTCATTTCAGCAGGTACGTTCAGAGCTTTGCTCCCTTTTAAAGGCAAAGAGTGCCACTTTAAATCCAGAAGTCGTCAAGACAATCACGCCAGCGTCTTTGAAACAGTTCAGAAAGGCACTTCCAACTGTTTACAAACAGCGTGAGACCCTTGAAGCAGGCGTTCGAGATATTCTGAAACACCCCGATCTACATGCCGCTTTAGAGCCTACGGTTTATGATTGCTTTCCCTCAATTTCAGTGGAAAAATTAATTGAGGCTTGGCAGGAGAGCGAAGAGAACCGTGCATCGATACGACCACTGCTGTTGACAAACGCCTCTTATAACTTTCTCTCAGATGAGTCGCTTGACCCGCTTCTTAAAATGAAGATTGCTATGCATCTGCACCATGCGGATGGCAATGCTGAAGAAGAGTTGGCTACTATTAAAGTCTTATTGGATAATGTTACTGGCAGTAGCAAAGCAAAGAAGAAGCGCTGCGCAGCACTTTATAAGCGTGCAGTTGACGTGGCGAAGATGGCATTAAAGCGGCTTGCGTCAGAGGAGAATGCTGATGTGCATGCAGCGGTGTCCATCTTGAATGCGCTCTCTCAATTTGACCTTGCAGAGCTCTATTACTATCCGGTACTGGAGTTTCTGTCAGGTCACACAGAATGGTTGAAAACCGCGCCTCAGTATTACCCGCTTGCCTGTTTTGTCGACGTTCAAACGGCCATAAAAGAGGTGCTTGAACTTAAAAGTGACCCCAGTCGAGTTAATAGAACCCCCAGTAAAAATAGCAACGCACGCTATCAATATCTTGAACTCTCATCAGCCATGGGGGCTGTTGATTCTGCGCTCGATGCGTTCCACATGACGCGTGAAAAAAGGGCAATCACCCCTTTGCCTTGGGGGCTTGTCTCACCTTATGTTAAAAGGCAAGAGGGGCGGTGTGGGGCGGTGCGCATTCAGCAAGTCGGTTTGTTTTGTGGTTACGTCAAAGGGAGTAAACCCAGCGGTGAAGGTGTTTTGCGCTCCGATCGTTATTGCAATCTGGTCAATAGGGACCCTAAAAGCCCTCTTGCCCACGCTCTGGAGAGATCAGAAGAGGCTGAAGTGGCGGCCTTCTTGCCTATTGTTATTGGGGCGTTTAAAAATGATCATCAACAAGTATCGACCATAGTACTTTCCAACGGTGCCCTTTATAAGGGGGAGACATTGAATGGTCTGCCGCATGGCGATGGTGCATGGACATTGCATAATCCGCAATGGCCGAAAACCGTTCAGCAAGCGGTGCTTAAGCTTGCGCCACCCACATTTAAAGCAAAGGGGTATGAGTATACGCTTTATGGTCAGTTCCAGCATGGGATCCTTGATGTCGGTAGTGTGACGATACCAGAGTGTCAATCAGGGAGTAAAGCGTTAGAAAGGTTGGAGTTAACTTTTCATAAAGGGCGTTTCAGACGCGCAGCGCTTGTGAATTACAGAGATGATAAGTGTAAGAAGCTTGTGATTCAATGTGTAGAGGATGGTGTAGATTATAATCAGGCGATGCTCACTAACAGTAAAGCGAACGCTGAAGTGACGGGGCCCTATTCGGTTGCAACGCGATCCATAGAGGGTGAAGGGAGTTTCAAAATGTCGGATTGTGAGTGTCGTATAAATATTAAAAATAATTATGGTCATGGTACCGGCTTACTTACGTATAATAATGGCGTTGTTGCGAAAGTGGATGTGGAGAACGGTCGAATATATGACATGCTGCTTCATCATCTCATTGTTGCCCGTATCCTAAAAAATGGATTTTTAAAGGACTACTCCTCTTTTAACAAGGTGTTCAGCTATAAATTGCCGGATCCGACAGAGCATCAAGCACTGTTCTCCTGTTACAATTCAAAGGGGCTTGGGGTGGTTGGTTTTTGGGAAAGCCGTATTATCCAAGCTTTTGTGCTTAAAGATGAGCGAAGAGATATAAAAAACCAATCCCCCCTACTAAACGCTTTCTCATTTAGTCAGGTTAAGTTCAAATATTTCGGCCACTCTGTACTGCAGCCAAAACCGTCTTTAGCTATTCTGGCTAAAGAGTATCGGATGCCCGAGTTTATGGATCTCCCTTTTGATATAGAGGTGCCTTCGACGAACCATAAAACTGATTTTCAAATCATTCCACACCGATTGGGACAGAGGATGGTGACGCTTACTGAGCGTTTTGAAAAACATTATTATTTTTTTGGTATAAACTTAAATGCCGGGGGACAGCGCTGCCGGAAACTTCAGGCTGAGCCTTCTATGCCTGAAGATACACGCGCTTTTACGGTTGAGCGATCGCTTGAGCCTCTTCTGAGCAATGATGATCCGGTTTACTATGTTGAATCACTCTTTAACTTGCCTAATATGGACTATCTGGGTGGGGCCTACTTTTATGTGTCTTCTCTTGCGAATAAAACGTTGACCATTCCGCATGGTCGAGGCCTTATCTATTATCAGGGTGTTATCGTCAGTGACTTTCAGCATGGGCGATTGAATGGAGAGACGAATATTATTCTTGATAATGGGTCTCACCTTAAAGGTACCTTTAAAGAGGGTTGTATTCTGGAAGCGACGATGACGTTTCATAATGGCGTGACCGTGACCCCCTCCTTTGATCGGAAGAATCAATATGAAGGCCCGGCTCTGTTTTGTCTTCCAAGCGGTGAAACGATCGAGGCCGAGTTTCTAGATAATAGGCTTATCAGGTCGGCTCGAATCATGGATAGCCCGGGTCGAGAGTTGGGTGATATGAGTGCACTTTTGGAGCGTTGCGGGTTTGATG
>JAYPBG010000303.1:1579-4776 GCA_038124075.1 Gammaproteobacteria bacterium | reverse complement strand
TCGATCAATCCTAATCCCATCTCATGGATAAGATCTATGATAAGCTCGTAGTCATCATACTCCATACCCAGTTGTTCCAGTACGGCTATTTTGAGCTGGCTCCACTCTTTGTCTGTTTCGGCATTACCTATCACGTGGTATAGCTTTATGATGTGCTCAGCCATTTTTAATATCGCCAATAAGGTCTTTTTGTAAGTGTCATAGTATGTGCCATGCGAGTCGCTGAAGATGAGGTCGCAGGAGTGGTGTTCCGCTATGACCTCGCACAGAGGCGTCGGCAGTTTCCAGGATTTTGCTATGTAGTACCCAAGCACGGCGTGGTTGGTGTTGAGAGCATGGTTTTCGGTGTCGATAACGCGCTTATCTTCATTGCAGTTAGCATAAGCCTCTTCAATAATTTTATTGTAATTGGGGTAGTTTTTCATGAGGAGGGCGGCGCCAGAGTTATGGATGAGGCCTAGGGTATAGGCGTGGTCAGGCGCTTCGAATCCGATCCGTTTTGCAATGGTAGCGCAGGCAGCAGCCACTTCCATAGAGGTATCCCAGTAGCGCACCATATTGACGACTTCGTCATCACTTAACTCCCCTTTGATAGAGAGACCGTTGATGATCGTCATGATCTGGTTTAAACCGAGGATTTGAGCGGCTTGCTGAATTGACGTAATCTGTTTATTAAGATCGCGAAAGCAGGTATTGACCACTTTAAGAATACTGCCGCTTAGAGCGGGGTCTTGGCAAACCAGTTTTGATATGCGCTATATGTTTGGGTTAGTCATATCCTCTTCCATTTGGATATCAACCAATATCTGCGGCTGGGGTGGAATCGTAATGCCCTGTAGGATGCGCTGAATATCTTCTTCAGATACGTTATTATTCATAATATTCATCAGTTGGCCAGAGTGTGTATTGCAGTATTGGTTAGCTCGCTTGTATGGTGTTGTTTTAATTGTGTACACCACTATCTAATGATTATTCTCTCAGTTTAGCTGAGTCCCCTGAGCGTCGCCATATCGGCCCTCCGTTTTTTTGGCTTACTTTACTACGGGGAAAATCTGTGGCCTCAGGAGGAAAGTTAATGGCGCAACGATATTGTCTGCCACCCCTTCTGTTTGGCAACGCCAAGCAGCCGATCATCACCATCAACGACGATTGGATGAGCTACTTTATAAAGAAGTGGCAAGTCATTGAATGAGTCACTGTAGAATGTACTCTGCTCTATGCTGTACGGTTCGTCACGAGCTTCAAGCCAGCGTTCCAACAGCGTGATTTTTCCCTCTTGGTAGCAGGGTGGGTGAGTGATCTCACCTGTCATACGGCCATGAGCTATTTTGGGCTCGGTTGCTATTAAGGCCTCGATGCCCAGGTGCTTCACAATCGGTGCAGTAATGAAACGGTTGGTTGCCGTAATGACGATCAGTTGGTCACCTTGTTGACGGTGGGAATCAATAAGATCTAAGCTTTTAGGTTTAATGATTGGGTATATGAACTGCTCCATGAACTCGGCGTGAAATTGATGCAGTGTTGCCATATCCCACTGGGACAGTGGTGTTAAACAGAACTGTTGGTAGGCGACCATGTCGAGTATGCCATTCTGGTAGTCCTGATAGAATTGGTCATTTTTTTCTCGATAGAATGCCTCTTCCACAAGGCCTTTTTTAATAACAAACTCCCCCCATAGGTGGTCGCTGTCGCCGTCAATGAGTGTATTGTCGAGATCGAAGAGCGCTAATCTCACAGTGAGCTCCTAAGGGTATGTTGTGAAGTGTTAAAGGGTTGAGTCATGAGATCGATTGATCTTTTGGGCCATTTAAGTTGACATCGGGCCAATTGCCAACAAAAGTTGATTAACAAAATAGGTTTTATACCTTAAATGTGCCTTAACCTTAAGTGAGTGTTTAGGCGTAGCCTGCTGAACCGAGTTTGGAACATAGAGTGGCCAAAACATGCTGGAAACTTTAAGAAGAATCATTCAAGAAGTCAATGTTGCAGCAGATCTGAGCAGCGGTTTGCAAGCGACAGTCACCCGCATTCGAGAAACCATGCAGACCGATGTTGTATCCCTCTATTTATTGCACAGCCAAGATAATCGCTACCATTTGGCGGCCTCAGAAGGGTTGAATGCTGCAGCAGTGGGCGCCACCTTGGGTATTACGGAGGGCTTGGTCGGTCAGGTCGGCATGAGAGAGGAGCCGCTTAATATAGAAAACGCGTCGAAGCACCCAAAATTTCACTATCTCCAAGGGAGTGGGGAGGAGCGGTATCTCTCTTTTTTAGGGGTGCCCATTATTTGTTATAAGCAGCTGATGGGTGTATTGGTTGTGCAGCAGAAAGAGGCACGCCGCTTTGATGAGAGTGAAGAGGCGTTTGTTGTCACACTCTGCGCACAGCTGGCTAATGTGATCTCTGTTGCCTACGCCGCTAAAGGCATGCACTATCAAAATCAAGAGCGCGCGGTGAGTCATCCAGGTGTTGCGGGTGCGCCCGGTGTGGGTATTGGCACGGCAGCAGTCTACTTTCCAACCGCAGATATAGAGGCTATTCCAGAGCGCAAGGCGGTCAGCATAGCGGTTGATGTAGCGCGGGTGCAGAGTGCATTAGTCGCGGTACGAGAAGATATCGCTCGATTAGCGAAGTCTTTAGAGGGCTCTTTGGGCGCGGAGGAGCTGGCCCTTTTTACGGTGTATCAGCGCATGCTGGATGATGCCTCATTAGGTGGAGAGGTTGTCGCAGAGGTGGAGAAAGGGGAGTGGGCGGAAGGGGCTCTGGCCAAAGTGATTCGGCAGCATGTTCGAAATTTTGATCTTATGGAGGATGCCTACCTAAGAGAGCGCGCTGCCGATGTGAAGGATCTAGGCTTACGTGTTCTGGCTAAACTGCAAGAGGAGAAGAGAGAAGAGGCGCGTCGCTACCCAGAAAAAACCGTGTTGGTGGGCGAGGAGATTACCGCGTCGATCCTGGCGGAGGTGCCGCCGGAGCGCCTGGTTGCGGTTGTCTCAGTGCAGGGTTCTCTGAACTCTCATATGGCCATTGTTGCACGCAGTATGGGGGTGCCGACGGTGGTGGGTGTGTTGGGCTTGCCTGTTTATCAGCTGGAAAATAAGCTACTGATTGTGGATGGCTATCGCGGCGAGGTGATCAGCTGTCCCAGCGATGAGATGCTTATAGAGTACCGAGGCATCGAAAAAGAAGAGCAGGCT
>JAYPBG010000303.1:0-1569 GCA_038124075.1 Gammaproteobacteria bacterium | reverse complement strand
GGCTATGTTGACCCACTTAGAGACGTTGGTTGACCAAGAGGCTATCACACCGGATGGTGTTAAGATGCAGTTATGGGTGAATACAGGGCTGCTATCAGATATTCCAGAATCGATTCGTGGCAGTGTGGCAGGGGTGGGTCTTTATCGAAGTGAAGTGCCGTTTATGATGCGTGACCGCTTCCCCAGCGAGGAGGAGCAGGCGGCTATCTACCGTAAGCAGCTGCAAGGCTTTGCGCCGCACCCTGTGACCATGCGGACATTGGATATTGGTGGAGATAAGCGTCTTCCCTATTTCCCTATTTTTGAAGAGAACCCTGCTTTAGGGTGGCGTGGTATTCGGGTGACCTTAGATCACCCAGAGATTTTCATGTTGCAATTGCGTGCCATGTTGAAGGCCAGCCAAGGCTTGGGTAATCTCAAAGTACTGTTTCCTATGGTCTCGACGGTCTCTGAAGTGGAAGAGGCGCTGCATTTGATGCATCGAGCCTATTTTGAGGTGCTTGAGGCTGGGCATACGATTAATATGCCGCAAGTGGGTGTGATGATCGAGGTGCCCGCGGCGGTTTATCAGATTCGAGAGCTTGCAAGCCGTGTCGACTTTTTATCGGTAGGCAGTAATGACTTAGCGCAATACTTATTGGCGGTTGATCGAAATAACCCGAGAGTCGCGGGGCTGTATAATACGTTCCACCCCGCGCTGTTGCATGCGTTAAGGTCTATTGTGCAGGGGGCTCATGCGGAGGGGAAGCCGGTCAGTGTGTGCGGGGAGATGGCGGGTGATCCTGGTGCAGCACTGTTGTTAATGGCGATGGGGTATACTGATTTAAGTATGAGTGCTGCAAATTTGCTGAAGGTTAAGTCTGCAATCTGTAAAGTCTCTATGGCATCTGTAAGAACGATACTTGATGATATCATGGGGATGGACAATGCAGAGGTGATCCGCAGTTATTTGGATTTGGCGTTAGAGCAGCAAGGTTTGTCAAGCTTTCTACGCCCTCGTTACCGGCGATGAGCTGTTTTGCACTGCGCACTCACATTGCGTACTCACACTGCACAGCACCGCACTACTCTACTTTTCTTAGTTGGCTCTGAATGTGATCAACATCGAGCCGTGTTTGAACGGTGACGGCGCTCTCTTTATTGAAAGGGCCTAGGACAACCCTATGCCACGTCTGGCCATTATTCAGTATGATGGAACGAATCTTGGCATTATACCCTTGCAAGAGGAGTCTTGCTCTGTGTCGGTCCGCTTCGAGCTGATTTTTAAATGAGCCTGTTTGCAACAGGTACTGGTTTCCAGTTAGACTAGGTTCGATCTTTTTTTGGTCGATCTGAGCCTGATGGGGCTGGACGGTTTCCCGATCTTTGCCTGTTGTTTGGTTTGTTGTGTGGGTTGGGTGGGTTGTTTTTTTTGGGGGTTGGGGTGGGTTGGTGTTGGTGTGGTGGGTGGTTTTGTGTGTGTGTGGGGTGAGATATCTGTGTGCGTGAGCTGGGCGATATATATAACACTCACACACACTCACACACACACACACACACACACACACACACACACACACACACACACAC
>JAYPBG010000302.1:0-4795 GCA_038124075.1 Gammaproteobacteria bacterium | reverse complement strand
ATGATCGCAATAGAGATCGATATAATGATCGATATAATGATCGATATAATGATCGCAATAGAGATCGATATAATGATCGATATAATGATCGATATAATGATCGATATAGAGATCACGATGAAAATTTGTTCAGAAGTCACTCTAAGAACATAGGCACCATTGATCCAGAAATTTTTGATGGAGTAAGCATTTCAGAGTCTACGCTTAAAACATTATCAGCAGATAGCTATTCCGACCATAAACAATATAGAATTTTTTCAGAGAAATATATTCAACATCTACAAAAATGTGCAACCGACTCCAACGATTATGTAAATAAACTTAAAAGGCTATCCTGGGGAGATAGCACCAAGTTTGTTACACTTTTAGCCCTACAGGCACTGATTCATCTGCTTAAAGATGATGCACTATTCAAATATATAAAAAAAGACTCCTATCTTCAGATTGCATTCGACGGTACAACCTACCCCACATTGTCAAAAAATATTTCAAAAAAGCTTTTAAACCGAGACAGTTTTTGGGAGAGCCATTCATCTGAATTGTTAACCCACCCATCATACCTTATTAGAAAACATGCGACTAAAACATATGCCAACCAAGTTTCACAAGAGAGGGATAAGCAAGCCGCTCTAAAAAAAATTAGAGACGCTTCCTTTAAATTGATAAACCAACCCCCAAAATCGATTGATTATTTCTCAAAAAAAATCCTTCTTCCCAACACGAATGCATTAACCAAACTGGACTGGAAAGACCTAGAAAGCATTATTCGCTTCACTATTCAATATAATGGAAAATATTTAAATGAAAATAAAGGAATCGAAGAAAATATCAGATATTATTTACCTCTCTGCTGGACTAATAAAATTGTTCAAGACACAGATGGCTCAGATGATGATGCGCTTAACAAAGCGTTGACACTTTTAAAAATGATCGGTTATCCAGAAAAACCCGCTTGGATATGCAAAGATGCAGAGGCGAGTTTAATACGCTCTATTGATAAGTGCACCATTTCAGCACTAAAACACGACGTTATTCTTGATGATATTGGATTAAAATTTTCCGTAAGAAACAAAAGATTTTCAGAAAAATTAAATGAAGCCATCATTACCCGCATACAGAATAATGCTGATAACGATACCGATAGTGACACTTCCAATATAGATAAGCAGTTAGGGCGCTTAAAGGGCTTTATTGAAAATGGCGTTCATTCGCTTTCAACCTATATCCGCCCCATCATAGGGGACAACTCTCCTATCGACTCAAACACTAAAGAACCATCAGAGCATGCCGGCAAAAATGATCAAAGCGATGTTCAAATAAGCGAAAGCCTCAAACGTACGGCCATTATACGATTTGTAGAGCTTTCATATCAACATTATAAGCACGAAATCTTGATGAGCATCTTCAACACATCTAACGATCAACTGCACAATCAGATTCTAAGCATTAACGAGATCAGTGGTATAGTAAAAGATTTTCCCTATTATGCAACTGATCAACAGCTGAGCCAATACCTTGAGTGTAAACCACTAAAAGAGTATGCGGAAAAAGAGATCAAACGACGTGAATCGAACAAGCAGAGCATCGCTAATATAACAGCTATACCTTCTGCTACTGCATCGGGCCTCTATAAGGGTGGCGCCTGGGCTGCTCAATCTATGTCAGCAGGCAGCGTTAGCGCTGCAAAGGCAACCGCTCAAGGCGCTGTACTGCTGGGTCAAGGCACCGCTAAAGGCGCTGTACTGCTGGGTCAAGGCAGCGTTAGCGCTGCAAAGGCAACTGCTCAAGGCGCTGCAATAGCCACTAAGGCAACCGCTAAAGGCGCTGTACTGCTGGGTCAAGGCACGGTGGGCGTGACCAAAGCAACCACTCGTGCAGCCGTTAATCTCTCTAAAGCCACCGTTGAGACTACTGCTACCGCTACAGTTGCAACTGCCAAGATAACAACAGGTGCGGTAATAGGAATAGCTTATTGCAGTATGCTACCTTTTACTTATGCTGCATCTCAAATGAGTTCAAGTGTCAAATATTACAGTGATCAAAATAAATTAAATAAAATATTCACTCAAGATCTGTCTCACAACGATTTGGTAGAGATCGCTAGAGGCAATATGGAAAAGCTAAACGAGCAGCTAAAGGGTGACATTGATCTTAATCAGTATCATATAGAGGACCTTGCTATTGAAACCTTACAACAGCGTTCACGCACACAACTTTCAAACAGTAAGATCGATAACGAACTCGTCAATGCATTAGAAACGTTATCTTCAAATACAGGGCTTAAAGATATTAATCGAAAAGGGTATAAGCTATATTCGAGCCCCTCATATATGGATTTACCAACGTCGGCAAGCAGGTCTGTTTGGATCAAAACACGGTCTAACGGAGAATTCTTAGTGCGAATTTTTGATCAGTCAAATAATTTTAAAGATTATACAAACCTGAATACTGAGTTAGCTCGCTCTATTAGAGCTATACTTAATAGGCGCTCTTCACTGAGCAATGATGATCTCATCAAAAATTTAACATCATATTTAGGTCACATCCGTCGAAAAAGCATAGGCCTGAGCTGGGTTGAATGTCTAACCAAAAATTGGAAGGCAGATAATTTTCGAGATGACAGTGATGCATTTAATAAACTACTCAAAATCATCAACTCTCCTGGTGAACGGTATCCTATAGAAGTACGTAATGAAGCAGAAGGGGCATGTTTCACTGGTGGTGGGCAACATACATCCGCTATTATTGAATTGCTTAGAATCAAAGGAAGCACAATTAACTCACTGTCAACGTATGTGCTCAACATGGATGACCAGGCCCGAATTAAACTCTATCAATCTATCATATCAATAAAAGAAGAAAGGCCTTTAAGCGAAAAGTACTCTAATGCCAACCAAATTAAACAGCTGGAAACATTATTGCTTAAGGCGTTGACACAAAACAAAGCTGTTATCGCTAATAAAATCGATCTCGCTATCGAATTAATCTGTTATGACTTGGCGAGCAAGCCTCTTAGATATGATCTGCTTTTATCATTGCTCTATTATTACAATGACAAAGGTGATAAGGGTGATAAATCCAGGAATTTTATCGATAGGTTTGACCCTAATAGCAAGCTATACACCCCAGCATTTAAAACACTTTTATCTAAAAGTGAGCTTAATACCCATTTAGAAACATATAAAATAGATGAGATACTAAAAACAACCGGATCCCTTTTAACATCCGATAACACCAACAAAGAAGGTATTGACATCCAGAGCCAACTAGAGAGTCAACTAAGAAAACATAATCTCCTTATAACCTCTAAAGATCTGCCTGATCGGCTTCGCATCCAGGCATCATATGCACCTCTATCACTGTATATCGCTTTAGGGAAACAACAATCAAGCAATAATAACAAGGCGTCAGCTATTGAATTGGAGCACACAGCTCTTCCACTCATTAAGGATGTATTAAATAAGTGTGAATCACACATGCAGGTTGTTTACAATAAGCATGAACAAGAAAAGCCGCATTATTACGATATGATAGAATCACACATGCATGGGTACAGGGATAGGCCAAACATGAGTAGGCCCGGGCGAAAGACGCAGCTTACTATGAAAGAAATTAATCACCCTATTCCAATAGAAAAAGATATCGTCTTAACCTATAATATTGCATTACAATCGTACATCCACACTGCTTCTCCGGAAACACTGTTATCGACTCTGCTTCATAAGGACACTCTGTTGACAAAACTGGAGTCACCAAGCATAAAGAAACTTGCTCCGCAGGATAACTTTAAATTAAAATTAAGTGGTAAAATTAATTCATACATCGAAAGTATATATAAAAACACTCTGTGGACAAGACTGAAGTCACCAAGAATAAAGGAACTTGCTCCGCAGGATAAATTTAAATCGAACTTAAGTGGTGAAAATAACTCATACATAAAAAGTGAATATGACGGTAAATCCGCCTGTGAATTTTATAATAACGACGACTTACGGAATTTAGTAACCTACTCAATTAATTCCATCCCTGAATTTTTATCCAACAATGCAGGCCTTTTACTCTTAGAACGCATTTTAGATAACACAAAAAACCCGTACAACAATAACGAACTCCTCACTGAATTGCTCTCTTTTATCAAGAACTTTGACTCAGCCATTCCAAATATTCAATCACTGGCTATTCAATTTTTTTCTAAATATGCCCGTTTACAACAAGGGATCCATCTATTGGACCCTGAATATAGCACAATACCCCTTGATAACAACAAACCACCTATACCTATTGAAAAAAAAGTTGTTGAGCGTCATTCCCAAGATGCACATGAATATTTGGTAGACAACATCGACAAAGAGTGTACAATCGAAGAACTCAAAATGGTTTTTAAATTTGTTAAGAAGAATGATTTAAGATCGAAAGCGTCTAAAATAATTAAATCATACATCGAACAAGAATATTATAATGATGAAGACTTACGGAATTTAGCATCCTACTCAAATAATTCTACTCCTTCTGTTCCTGAAGATTTACGTACCATTGCCGGTACTGAGCTCATAAAGCTACTCATTAAAAATAATAATGACATCAAGAACATTAGCGACTTCCTAGCTGAAATGCTCTCTTTTGTTCATCCAGATACCTCATTTACTAATGAAGTCTCATCACTGGCTATTAAATATTTTTCTAAATATGCCTCTTTACAACAAGTGATCTGTCTATTGCACCCTGATCATAGCAGCATCACCCTTGATAACAACAAACCACCTATACCTATTGAAAAAAAAGTTGTTGAGCGTCA